>DAOVBC010000198.1 GCA_030670715.1 Deltaproteobacteria bacterium
CAAGGGTGCCGGTGGGGCACACCGCCATGCATTTGCCGCATTTCAGGCAGCGCTGATAATCGATCACCGGCACCTCCCGGTCACTGTCCAGGGTGATGGCCCCTTCCCGGCATTCACCCACACACTCCGCGCACAGGGAACCGGCCTGTTCGGTGACCGCTGGCTCATCCGCACCGATGATGCCGATGTCTTTAATCTGCGGCTGTGAGCAGGCATTGGGGCAGTCCGCCAGGGTAACCCGGAATTCGTGATGAAATTTCAGATCACCCTTTACGGATTGTTTTAAAAAAGCGAGCAGGTCTTCTTTTATTAAAAGGGTTTCGATTTTTTCCATCAGTCGATCCCCGGGGTTGGCCCGGTTCGGGCATCCGTTGGGACCGAAGCACATGTCGATCTGATATCCTTTGATTTCAGAACTCATTCCCGCAAGGTAACGCTTCTGGGTGGCTTTCACATCGGCAATGGAAACTACCGTCTTGCCGCTCTCCTGCGCCTCTTTTTCCACTCGGGCGCGCACTTTTTTGCGAACAAAAAACGGTACTTTTTTTAAGGCCTCTTCGGCTTCGGTTGTCCAATTCATACAGTAATTCCTTCCACCACAAATATGGATGCGACAATTAAAATGCAGAATACCGGACGCAAAATGCGAAATAATTGATTTAAGCTAATATTTTCGATGAAAAATCATTACCAATTTAAGCTCGAAAAATTCCACGGTCCCCTCATTTAATTGAAGAACATGTTTGGTGGAATGCAATCAGCTGGTTATTTGAGTGGTCGGGGAGTTTCCGTCGTTAAGCCACAATTAGAGCGGAATGGGTTATCCGCCCATCGCCGGGCACTGTCTGAGTGGTTTAGGGATCGTTAAGAAAGAACAGCAAATTGTCGTGATATTGCGTCAATGCCAAAATACCCGCTGCGCGCCTAACGTATTGATTTAATGCTCCATTATCTGTTCTTTCTTTACGAACCCTTGGCCATGAGTTTGCCCGGGGATGGGCGGATAATTCATGCAGCTCTCAATTCCAAAAAACACTCCCTGGCCCCTCGGTTATTTCAAGAACAGAATTTCGCCGGATTCGTTTTGCTTTGCCACATGCACCTGTACCTGCGTATCGACCAGTGCCGATTCAATCGCATGCAAGGCTTCCTGTGGCGTATTGTTGGTCTCACTGAGGTGAGCCAGGATGACGTGTTTGAGGTGATCGTGTATGAGTTCGTCAAGAAGCGTCTGGGAAGCAGCATTGGACAGGTGGCCGGTTCGACTCTGGATGCGTTGTTTTAGCGGCCAGGGATAGGGGCCGTTGATCAGCATATCCGGATCGTGGTTCGCTTCCAGAATCAAAGCCGTGCACCCTTTCAAATGCTCTTTGACCACAGAAGTCGCAATGCCAAGATCGGTGGCAATTCCCAGCTTTATGCCATTGCAGTGGATGGTGAAACCGGCCGGATCGCTGGCGTCGTGGGCCAGGGAAAAGGGGTGGATCTGCAGGTCGTTGATGCAGAAAGATGAGCCGCATTCGAAATGAACGATGTCATGGGGATTTCCCAGTTGCGATGCGGCAGCTGCAGTTTTACGGCTGATATAAACCGGCAGGTTGAAACGACGGGACAAAACACCGACCCCGTGAATGTGATCGGCATGTTCATGCGATACGACGATCCCCTGCAGGTGTTGTGGCAGCAGCCCCCTCGACCTGAGACGGCGCTCTATTTCAATACCGGACAGACCGGCATCGATAAGTATCGCGGTTCTGCCGTCGGACAGGTAGATCGCGTTTCCTTTACTGCCGCTGGCCAGCATACAAACGGAGAGGCGATAATCGGCTTCCGCCTCATGATCGCGTCGCTTGAGGATCGCTTCGCTCAAAGATCGCTTCGCTTGAGGCTCATGAAGAATATCGATCTTATTTTGCTCAACCATCGCTAGATATTTTTTCCTGTATTGAGCGTTTTCACAGCAACCTCAAGTCCCGCTGTACGCGGGATGATCACAAAGTGCTCTAATTCGTATATGCGGTGACGTATGATTGTCACTATTTTTTCACCACAGAGTTCACTGAGCACACAGAGAAAAAAAATTATTTTGTTTGCCTCTGTGATCTCTGCGTTCTCCGTGGTGAAATCGTTTTTTGGTCAACATTTATGATTTCATTATCTTATACGTTATCGTAATTACGAATACATTTACTAAGCCTACTTCCCCGTATGCCCGAATCCGCCGTCATTGCGACCGGTTTCATCCAGCGAGGTCACCAGCTGCGGCCGTGCCCGATACACCCGGTTTATCACCATCTGAGCGATACGATCGCCCCTCTGAAAGGCATATTTATTTTTTCCAAAATTGATGACCGCAATTTTGACTTCTCCCCGGTAGTCGGCGTCGATGGTTCCCGGCGAATTAATCAGGCCGATGCCATGCTTGACGGCCAGCCCACTTCTGGGGCGGATCTGGGCTTCAAACCCTTTGGGAAGTGCCATTGAAAATCCGGTGGGCAACAGCTCAATTTCACCCGGTTCAAGGACCACTTCCTGATCTACCGCTAAAAAGATGTCCATGCCTGCTGCATCCGGTGTCATGTAACGGGGCAGGGAAACATCCGAATCTTGATCCGGTCGAATGCGATGAAATTTAATAATTGGTTGTTGATCCATTTAATGTTCGTTAAGAGATAATCTGATAGGCAGTATAATCAAACGGCTGGGTCAATTGTTAAATTGTTTTATTGGTTTAATTAGTTTTACTGGTTTCATTGGTTTGGGAAAAGGATAGGATCGATTCTATACAACCAACCAATCAGACCAATATAACCAATCAAACCAGTTAAACAGTAAGGATCTCTTCAAACTGTTTCTTATCGGTTAGCGGTCCAAGGGTCGTCAGAGCCAGCTGATCGTTCCGGAACAGCGCTGCGGCAAGATCAACAATGTCATTCTCGCAAATCGATTCAACTCGATCCACCACTTCCTGCAGTGATATATAATGACCGAAATTTATTTCGTTTTGCGCCAGTCTTACCATCTGATTGTCCACGCTTTCCGAAGCGAGCAGAAGGTTTCCCTTGGTGTAGTTTTTAGCATCATTCAACTCTGCGGAATCGACCCGATTCGTTTTCAGTTTTCTCATCTCATTGACGATCAATGCGGCAGTTTCACCGGCGTTGTCCGGACTCACACCGGCATAGGCACCGAACATTCCGGTGTCCTCATAGGATGAGATAAACGAATAAACCGAATAGGCCAGCCCCCTTTGTTCCCGAATTTTTTGAAACAGCCTTGAGCTCATGTTGCCGCCCAAAATGGTGTTCAGCAGGGAAAAGGCGTATCGGCGTGAATCCGTAATCGATATGCCCTTGGTCCCCAGACAGATATGAACCTGCTCCAGGTCCCGTTGATTTAGCTGAATCTGCGGGTATCCTTCCGGTGTGATCCTCTCGGAAAGAGGTTGGCCGGCTTTGATGGTTTCAAAGGCCGGACCGATAAGGTCGATGAAGTGCTCGTGCCGGACGTTGCCAGCCGCAGATATGATAATATGACTCGGTTGATAAAAGTGATGAAAAAAGGCTTTTATCATCGCCGAATTGAACCCGACGATGTTTTCACGCGTCCCCAGAATGGATCGGCCGAGGGGGTTGTCTCCCCAATAGGCGTTGCCGGAGAGAACATGCACATATTCTTCCGGGTTGTCTTCGACCATGCCGATTTCCTGGAAAATTACCGGGCGTTCTTTTTCGAGTTCTTTTTCATCGAAAGCAGAATTCAAAAAAATATCGGTGAGGATATCGACCATTTTTTCCAGGTGGGTATCCATTATCCTGGCATGGTAGCAGGTGTTTTCAAAGCTGGTGAAGGCGTTTGTTTGGCCGCCGATGGCATCGAATTCTTTGGCAATCTGAAAGGCCGTTCGCTTCCCGGTTCCCTTAAAGATCATATGTTCGATCATGTGCGAAAGCCCGTTTTCAGAATCGGATTCGTCCCGGGCGCCGACATTGACCCAAACCCCCATGGAAACGCTTCGTGCATGGGGCATTGTTTTGGTTAGAATCCGAACACCGTTTTGAAGAGCAGTTTTTTTTACAGCCCGGTCCATCTTACTCCATCACTGCCTTATGGCTCAGGCGGATTTTGCCGTCGCGGTTGATTTCAAGGACTTTAACCTTTAGCGTATCTCCTTCTTTGACGATGTCGGTTACCTTTTTGACCCGGTGTTTGGCCAGTTGGGAAATATGCACCAGCCCGTCTGTGCCGGGGGATATCTGAACGAAGGCACCGAAATCAGTAATTTTGACTACCTTCCCTTCATATATACTGCCGACTTCCGGTTCCATTGTGATTTCATTGATCATTTTCTCCGCTTTTTCACCTTCTTCCGAGGAAATAGCAGCGATTTTCACCAGTCCGCTATCGTCGATGTCAATTCGGGTATTGGTTTCGCTTTGAATGCCGCGAATTGTTTTCCCGCCGGGGCCGATGATCTCACGGATCTTATCGGGGTTAATTTTTATGGTGATAATTTTCGGCGCATAGGGAGAAATTTCTTTGCGGGACGCATTAATCGTTTCCAGCATTTTCCCCAGGATGTGGAGGCGACCGACACGGGCTTGCTCAAGGGCCTTTTCCATGACGCTGCGCGGCAGTTCATGGATTTTAATATCCATCTGAAGCGCCGAGATGCCGTCTTTGGTCCCCGCCACTTTAAAGTCCATATCACCGGTGTGGTCTTCGTCGCCAAGAATATCGGAAAGGATGGCGACCTGGTCATTCTCTTTGACCAATCCCATGGCAATGCCGGCTACAGGGGCCTTGATGGGCACCCCGCCGTCCATCATGGCCAGCGTTCCGGCGCAAACGGTTCCCATGGATGATGAGCCGTTTGATTCCAGAACCTCGGAAACGATGCGCACGGTGTAGTCAAAATCTTCCTTGTCGGGCAGCACCTTCTCAAGGGCGCGGGTCGAAAGTCCGCCATGGCCGATATCCCGGCGGGACGGTCCGCCGATCCGCTTCGTTTCGCCGACGGAAAACGGCGGAAAATTGTAATGAAGCATAAACGGTCTGAATTCATCCCCGCTCAGGGTTTCGACCCGCTGTTCATCCTGGCCCGATCCGAGTGTCAGTACACCCAGAACCTGCGTTTCGCCGCGGGTAAACAGGGCGCTTCCGTGGGGTCGGGGGAGAACATTCACCTCGCATGCGATGGGGCG
>DAOVBC010000007.1 GCA_030670715.1 Deltaproteobacteria bacterium
AACATCTACCCCGTCTCTAAGAATCGCTGACAGTTCATTCCGGGAAGATGCGTCGACCTTAATCGGGGTCACTTTACCGGTATCAAAAAAACCGGTTTTACTTTCAAACCCGGTCAAATCGGCGTCGGCACAGATGATCGAGTCAACCGGCGGGCTCGCTGCAAGGTCGGCCAATGCCGCCCGACCCTGAATGCCCATACCACCCAGCACTGCAATTCTCATATGGTTTCCTATCCCCCACCCCGTCAATAATGATGGCGTCGCAAAAAGTCTGATCTACTGCGTTGTAGGTTTTTGACAGACACTCGACATACCATATGTATCGTCGAGTCCCTGTCAAAAACACTGCGCCTTGTATATCGAACTTTTTGCTTAACCATCTGGGAGCTTCGCACTGACTTATTACGAGACTATCAATAATGAATCCTCTAAAACAATGTCAAGCTAAATACAGAAACTTGAGATATTTCGTGGAATAAGAAAAATTTAGGGGGGGTTCACTCCGACCGATAGGGCTTTCCCAGGGCGGCCGGAGCGGCGCCGGAGAACATGTGGACAATTGACTTCATCCAGGCCTTTTCTTCGGCCCAGCTCAGCACCGATTCTTTCTGGGCCAGGTGCATTAGTACAAGCGTAAAAATCATCAGCGGAAACGGCGCCACCTGGAAGACCTGGGCCGGCACCGAAGGAAACCAGCCCTGAAAATAGATCCCCATCACTTGCAGAAAAGCGAATAGAT
The DNA here is from genome assembly GCA_030670715.1 of Deltaproteobacteria bacterium. Classification (GTDB taxonomy): domain Bacteria; phylum Desulfobacterota; class Desulfobacteria; order Desulfobacterales; family SG8-13; genus DAOVBC01. The sequence continues at coordinate 740 of DAOVBC010000007.1, forward strand.
AAGCTCCGAGGGCGGCTTTCACCGGATGCCAGCCGCCGAAAATCACCAGGGCCAGTGCAATCCAGCCGGTTCCTTCGGCCCCCTGCGGGCGCCCCCACCCCGGCTTGGCGGACAGGGAAAACACGGCACCGGCCAGCCCCACAAAACAGCCACCGCAAACTGCATACAACACCTGAAGTTTCCTGGGATCGATACCCCTGGCATACACGGCCCGGGGGTGTTCTCCCACCGCCCTTAGCTGAAGTCCCAGCGGGGTGCGGTAGATATACCACCAGCAAAATGCGATAAAAAGCAGACTGAAATAGACCGGAATATTGTGACTGAAAAATACTTCCCCCAGAAACGGAATCTTGCTCAACAGTGGGATCGGTTGCGGCGGCACCTGGGGGCCCTGCAGGCGAGCGTACGCATTTCCCAGAAAGTAGGCCAGATCTCGCGTCATCAGTGTTAACACAAACCCGACAGCCACCTGGTTCTGGCCCAGGTAAATACTGAAAACCGCCACAATGCCGGCAACAACAGCACCCACTGCGGCCCCGCCCATAAACCCGGCCAGCAGGCTCCCGGTTTCGTAAGAAAGGGCGAAAGCTGCCATGGCGCCGAGCAGAATCGTACCATCCAGGGAAAGATTGATAATCCCGGCCTTTTCCGTGATGGTCTCACCAAGGGCCGCCAGGACAACGGGTGTTGCACCGGCCACCACCCCTGCAAGCAATATGGAAAGATTTAGCTCAACCATTCCTATTTTTTATCGCCCTTTTAAAGTATACAATTCGACGAGGCATCATGTTACAAATTCCAAATACCAAAATCCAAATTATAAAAAAATCTGAAATTCCTATATTGAAAGCCATCCGCGCTGAAGTTTATGATTTGAGGCATTGGAATTTATTTGGAGCTTGATGCTTGGGATTTGGTCATTTATTACGATTCAACTCTCGAACCGTTCGCTTGTTGCATTTTGGTTGGCGCCTCTTCCGCAGCACGAAATTTTACCCTAGTGCGCCAGGCGTGGATCGCAAGGATCGCCAGCACCAGCGCGCCCTGGATCACACCGCTCAATGAGGAATCCAGCTGCAGCTTCATTGGAAGCTGAATGCTGCCCACATTCAAACAGGCAAAAAAGAAGGCCACTGCCGGAGCCAGCCAGACGTTGTAGTTGGCAAGCATTACCACCAGCAGGGCGAGATATCCATAATTGCTGGAAATTGCCGGAAGCAGACGATGATAGACTCCGGTGACCTGCATGCTCCCCGCAATCCCTGCAAAGCCCCCGGCAAAAATCATGGCAATAAGCATATATTTTCCCGGTCTAAGACCAAACAGGTATGCCGCATCCCGGTTGGCGCCGATGGCTTTCAGGTTTAATCCGATACGCGTATAGCGCAGCATTGCCGCCGTTATGATCACCGCAATAATGACAATCGCCAGACCTGCCGGTGAAATTCTCAAACCGGGTGCATAAAAAAGCCACAGCTCCGGCGGAAAAATTTCCGTCCCGCTCATAGATGCCACTCCCGGCCGTTTCCAGAGCCCGAATATCAGCCACAGAATAATGCCTTGGGCCACAAAATTCAGACCCAGACCGGCAAAAATTTCATTGACACCGCCCCGGGTTTTCAGATAACCGGCCAGCAGGGCCCATGCGGCTCCGCCGACAATACCACCGATAAAAGAGAGCCAGAGGACCAGATTCGGTACCTGGGTGTCAATTCCCAGGCGCAGCACTGCCGTGGTCACTACCGCCCCCATCATCATCTGCCCTTCGACACCGATGTTCCACAGATTGATGCGAAAGGTGTACAGCAAGCCGCAGGCACACAGTGTCAGCGGTATCCAGGCTTTAATGACATAGGACAATTTGATCCACGATCCCAGAGACCCTTTGAAAATATGATAGTAGGCTTTTAAAGGCGGGGCACCTGCCAACAGTAATATCACGGTCGTAAAAGCAAACACCGCCAGAAGGGTGAGCAGTATTTCCCGTATTTTTTTTATGATGTTGCTGGATTTCATAGTTGCCAATTTTAAACTTCAACTGGATAAAATAATGATACCGCCTTCTGCTGCTCTTATGGATCAGATTCTGGATGCTCGTTTCTCGATACTCGATTGATAAAAAAAGCTATCCTAATTTTATCCAGCATCCAGTATCTTGACTGCTGTTTTGCAAGTGCTCGTTTTCACGAAACTGTCACCTTCGGTTCCGGTTTGCCCGAGTTAGTATATACAATCAGACTTTGCCCGCGATAGCACGGCCCAGCTCCTGGGTGTCCGTTTCTGCAGTTTTTGTATCTTTAATCACCGACCCATTGAAAAAGACCAGTACCCGATCGGCGACCATCATGATCTCATCCAGTTCGGATGAAGAAAATACAATGCAGGTACCGGTCTCCGAAGCGCAATATTCTTGGAGATGTTGCCACACCCAGTTGACCGACTCCACATCCAAACCGCGGGTTGGATTCTCAAGAAGCAGCAGAACAGGATTGGCCGGCAGGAAGGAGAGCAGCAGGCGTTGCTGGTTTCCGCCGGACAGAGATTCCACCGGTGAAGCAGGGGCACCTTTAATGCGAAAATTATCAATGCGCCGGGCAGCCTTCTCAAACGCCTTCTGCCAACGAACCAAAAATCCGTTGTGGTGGCTTTGAAGTGCAAAATGCTCGGTAATATTCAGGCCGCTGATAAGCCCCTCCTCCAGGCGCGAGGTGGGCAAGAATGCAACGCCCAGTCTTTTTAAAGCATGGTAATCTTGGCCGCCCAGTTTGCGACCGCCGAGTCTCACCTCACCCGTCTTTGGCTGCTTCAGTCCTGAAGCAATTCTTAAAAATACTCCCTGCCCGCTTCCTTCAAGCCCGGCCAGGCCGACAATCTCCCCCTTGCGGATAGCGACGGTGCAGCTTTTCAACCCCGTGCGCCCCCCCGAAGCCGAAACCTGCTGCAGGTCCAGGACCGTTTCCCCCGGCTTTGTCGGCTTCCGCGTTGGCGGAACCGGTAGTGTTCCAAACATCATTTTCAACAATTCGGCAGTATTAAACGGCGCATCCATCCGGCCGGTTACCTTCCCGTAACGCAGCACGCTAACGGTGTGACAGAGGGCTTCCACATCTTCCAGTTTGTGTGAAACCAGGATGACACTTTTTCCTTCTGAAGCCAGTTTACTCAGAGCGTTAAATAGAAGTTCCTTCTGGGTGCCGGATATACCCGTGGTGGGTTCATCGAGGATCAACACTTCAATTCCGAGGGCCAGCATTCGCATGATTTCAAGCTGCTGCCGTTCGCCGATGGTCAACCCCCTGACCACCGCATCCGGATCAAGTGAAAAGTTAATGGAATTGGACAGGGACTCGAATTCCTGCCTGTATTTTTTCCTCTGATCGGCGAAGCCGCCGGTCTGCCCCAGCATGAAATTGTCCAGAATAGACAGGAGTGGAAAATCGAGCGGGTCCTGGTAAAGCATCCCGATTCCCAGACGTGCGGCCTGGGCGGGGTTTTGATATGTAACTGATTTACCATCCAGCAGGATGGCCCCTTTCGTTTTCTGGGTGTATCCGGACAGAATTTTCATCAAGGTGCTCTTACCGGCCCCGTTTTCGCCGAGAATCCCGTGGATCGTCCCGGGAACAACCTTGATACTGACGCCGTTGTTGGCCCTGACCGGCCCGTAATATTTGTGGATGTCCTGCAGTTCAATCCACATATATACTCCCAAAAAAAAGAATATTATCAGATGGTTATACGCTTTCGAAACAAAAAGTGCAGAAGATCTCTATTAATCTTCTGCACTTAGATTTTTGCAAAGATGGATGGTTTTGTAACCTCAATCGGGCTGAAATCCACTTTCGGACCCAAGTATCCAGTACTCCAAAATTTCAGCATTCCAGCCACGTGTAAGAAGATGTCATTTGCATCACTGCGGGCAACAGCAAAGGCACGCTCGCTGGATGTGGACTTCTTACTTAGCGCTGCTTTGCCCATCCATCCCCTGCAAAAGCTGCTTCATGTACCATAGCTTTTTATCTGATGCGACTTCGCCGGGTCTCAGAAATGATCGGCCGTCCTGGTATTTCATCGGGCCCTTAAACAAATTCACTTTACCGGAACCCAGGTCTTTGATGAACGCATCAATTTTGAGCCATGTCTCGTCAGCAAGGGCCGGGCCGGCGACAAAACCCACCGTGCTTGTCTTTTCACTGTTGATATCGTTCCAGTCCGGTCCAAGCCAGAGCCATTCGGATTTCCAGCTGCCCGCCATGGACGCCTTTATCAACCGCACATACCCGGGCCCCCAGTTAAAATAAGGTACGCCGAGGCACACATCAGACGCGCCCTCGCAGGCTCCGATATAGTCATAGGGGATAGACCAGACCTTTTTCCCTTCCCGGTGTTTCTGACCGGCCACAACGACCGCTTCCGTTGTATCGATTCCGGATATAACAACATCATAACCGGTATTGAAAAAATTCTGGGCGACCTGAGTCGGATCGAGGGTGACTCCCGGGATGTTAAACCAGAAGCCGATCCAGGTGACCTGAAACTTCAAATCCGCCGGATTCTTCTTCAGTACATTTACCCAGGCGTACTTCGCGCCAAGGTAACAGGAGACCGCAAGCCGACGGGTTTCTTCATTAATCAACGGTCCGAGATATCCTATTTTCCCGGTTTGAGTAGTCATAGCCGCCGCAAAACCGGCCATCATCTTTGCGTACTCCATGCGACCCATCAGGTTGGCAAGGTTTTTCGGGGCTTTTCCGGTTATCACATCATCTCCCGAAATATGGATAAAATGGATATCCGGGTGTTGTAACGCAGCTTCCCGGGTTCCGTCCTTCATGTCATCGGAATTGGCGATGATAAGTCGGGCCCCCTCTGCGACCATATCATCCACAAGCTGGGGAATAGTGACACCCGGCCGGTCAGCGGGATTCACTTTATCGATATAGACCATTTGGGTCCCCGGAACATTTTTCTCTACGTATTTTCCCCCATCAAAATGGGCCTGGCTCCAGCCGCGGTCATTATACGGGCCGACCAGCAGCAATCCGAAAATAAACGGCTTTTCTTTCGCGGCAAAGGTGATTGCAGCCGGAAGACTTGCGAAAAAACAAATTATGGTAATAATCAGAATTAGTTTTCTAAACATACACCCTCCTCGTCATAAAAACGGCTGATTCAATATACCTCAGAGATTTTCCGACACCCGATATATAGTGATTAAGGTTGCACAGGTCAAGAAAAGAAGATTCGGGCCGAAAAAAAAGTCAGGATACCCGCACACAGCACCACAGAACGGAAGTCGTGTAAATTTTTTTTTATTTTTCTTGTTTTTTTGCTTTACTGTTGACATTCTTTGTGCGTTATGGTCGAAGGGAAAATTTTGATTATTCAATTTCGCAACTAAAAAAATCCGGAGGTTTCACGTGTACGGTTTTGAAGCAATATCACATCATAACGGCTGGGCTATGGCAATTGCCGGCGCTTTAATCGTCATGGCCGGCCTGTCGGTTCTTTCTTTTATTATTTCGCAGCTTCACCGAGTCGTTGAACTGATAGAGGGCCGGGGTAAAAAAAAGTTGGGGCGGATACCACCTGAGGTGGATACGGCCCGGGAGGCCCCGCAGGCAGCACCCCTGGATGCAGACGAATTGAAAACACGTTACGCACCGCTGGCAGAGGAACTCGGTGGTACCTTCAAATTGACACACCTATACGAGATCGCCGGCGCACACGACATGCCCCATATTCACCTGTCAATCAGAAGTTTAAGGGCGGCCGGCGTTCTGGTTCCGGAGGCAGACGGCGTTTTTAAATGGCAACAATAAAAAAGTAGATCATCAAAAAGGAACTGTTTTATGGAGCTTTTATATGAATTTTGGTCCAATACCGGCTACTATCTTGTAGACCCCCGCAATCTTGTGATGATTGTGGTCGGTTGCGTATTTGTGTACCTTGCCATCGCCAAAGAATATGAACCACTTCTGCTCTTACCGATCGGGTTCGGAATTCTCGTGGGCAACATTCCTTTTTTTAAGGGTTTTGGTATCGGTATCTATGAGCCCAACAGTATGCTGCACTACCTGTATTTTGGAGTAACCAGCGGCGTCTATCCCTCAATTGTATTTCTGGGTCTGGGCGCCATGACCGATTTTTCATCCCTTCTGGCGATGCCGCGGTTGATGCTCCTGGGAGCCGCCGCTCAGATGGGCATATACGTGACCCTGTTAGGCGCCCTGGGGTTCGGATTCATGCTGAACGAAGCATCCTCCATCGCCATTATCGGCGGAGCCGATGGGCCAACCTCCATTTTTCTTACCGCCAAACTGGCCCCGCATCTGATCGGACCGATTGCCATCGCGGCCTACTCTTATATGGCCCTGATACCTCTTATTCAGCCGCCGATCATGCGACTGCTGACCACCAAAAAGGAACGTGTAATTCACATGCCCGAAATGCGACCGGTCTCCAGACTCGAGCGACTGATGTTTCCGGTAGTCGGGCTGATTCTGTGCTGTTTTCTAGCTCCGGCATCGATTCCGTTGCTCGGTCCTTTCTTTTTTGGCAACATAATGAAAGAATCGGCAGTGGTGGACCGGCTGGCCAAGACGGCCAGTTCTGCAATTATCGATACGGCTACGATTTTTCTAGGCTTTACGGTAGGCGCCAGTACCCAGGCCGATGTATTTTTAACCCCCAAATCGGTGGGTATCTTCGTTCTCGGTGCGGTTGCATTCAGTATTGCCACCGCTTCCGGGGTGCTTTTCGCCAAGATCATGAACCTGTGCCTGAAACAGAAAATCAACCCACTGCTCGGCGCGGCCGGTGTTTCGGCCGTACCCGGCTCCGCCCGTGAAGTGCACCTTGTGGGCCAGAAAGAGGACCCCAGCAACTATCTGCTGATGCATGCCATGGCCTGTAACTCGTCAGGTGTCATCGGTTCTGCGATTTGTGCCGGTATCCTGTGGAGTTTCAACATGATGTAATCTTGCAATTGATTCGTGTCTAAACCCTGAACCTTTTGTTACCCAAGGGCGTACAGAAGTTCAGGGTTTTTTATTTCTTTTTTCTTGACCATCAAAGACCTGTGTGGCTATAAAATCGTATTATGATTTTAGTTAACTAATAAAAGACGGAGAAAGCCGATATGATTGCCAAAATTTTTATTAAAAGAAAATTCAAGCAAGGCAGCGAAAAGCAGATCGTGACGATTCTCAACCAAATGCGCACCGCCGTCATGAATCAGACCGGATACATTTCCGGCGAGACCCTGATGAACTATGAAGACCCGCAAACTTTTACCGTGATCTCCACCTGGCAAAATATAGAAGCCTGGCAGAAATGGAAGAAAAGCACGGAAAGAAAACAAATTGAATCCATGCTTGAAGTCTTTCAGGTGGGCCTCACCGTATTTGAAGAATACGTCGCGGGGTTTACCCCCAAACAATAAAGGAAGCCGCATCAGAAGAATGCGGCTTTTCAATTTGGATGTTTTGTGCCGGCACCAAAAATGACGATCCGTATGATGGGATTAGGGTCGTTGGCTCCGCCGGGGTAAACACGGTCAAAGAGGGTCAACCATCCGCTTTTGTTTTGTTATTGTCCCTAAACCGATCGTTTGTTTGGAAGCTATCAGGGATAAGTTTAATAAATGGCCGGTCATAAAATTTTCTGAGAGGCATTATGATTCCTATTGACTGTATGTGGCCGGATATTTGGAATCGTAAGCCGGCAGTGCAATGGCAATCAGCTTGTTGTGACGATTCCAAATATCGGGCCACGACCCATTCGGGGGCTACGCATCAACATAACGATTCTCAGAAAATCCCATGACCTGAGGCAATTTTATAAGTTATTTCTGGGACACGACACTAGTCCAGACCTTCATTTTTTAACAAATCCCTATACCAGCACGAAAACTCATACATTCCGATAAAGCGTTCTTCCTCGTTCACAATTCCGAGTGCAATTTCCAGCACGCCGCGACCATAGGCATTGCTGTATTCTTCGCGGTTGGAGGACTGAAGGAACTCCCGTACCAGCATCTGGGTCGTCCGTTTGCTTTTGTCCTTGCGGATGTCGATTGGATCTTTCGGTTCCTGAAACGGATCCCATTTCTCATATCCCATTTTCAGGATTCGTTTCTGGCCCCGGGCCGACATGGCGTCAAAAATCGCCTTCTTGCGCTTTTCCACCTCTTCCGGAGAAAATTCAGACATTACCTTCTCCTTTTATGCCGTCGTTTGGGCCCGGAAGCCGCTTTTTCTTTTTCAGGCTCTTTCAGACCGAAGAAGTATTCATCGTATAGGGTCAGCAGTGCCATTGACAAGGGAACGAGCATGTCCGTCAGCTTGACGTATCGGGTTCCAAGGTCCCGAACAAGCTCTGCTGTGAGCTGCTGCATTTGTTGGTGAATTTTATCCAGGTTGACCGTGGGATACTGTTCACCTTCCTCGAAGCCGGATATGCCGCAGGTGTGCCCTTTGCCGCCGATGGACGTCGGTATCCCGTAAAACCGGCATGTCACCGGCCGGTAATCATAAAGATCACAAAGATCATCAATATTCAGCAGGGGGCATTTTACCCGCTCGAAAGCCATTTCGGCCAGTATTTTATTTTCCTCTTTACCTTCCTGCAGCTCTTTGTATGCTTTTCTTTTTATTTTGGTGATCTGTCGGTCAATTTTATTGGCCTTCTCCAGGAGTTCCTTCCGTTGCGAACCACCGAGTTGTTCGCTGAGCTTGTGATTCAGATAGAGCGCTTCTATCAGGGTCAGGTCAAAAAGAGCATAACAACAGTCCGAACATCCGATTTTGCAGTTAACGCATTCCGGGTATTCCTTTGCGACACGTTCAAACACCTGATCGGCCACTTTTAACAGCTCTTCGTATTTAGTAAAATACGGGGTGAAATCAAAATCCATCTGCTGGTTCCTCCACTTTTTTAACAAATACAAGATTCAGATGACATAATCGGCATGGTACATCCTGCATTAAGTATCTATCTGCAGTGTGTTGCCTGCAAATCTGCATCCGCCACCTTTTCTTCAAAAATCAGGCTGAACGTCACCAAAACTATTGTTGTACGTGTTCACGGGGTGCGTTTCCCCGAGCAGCGAGATTGGCGCAGTGGCCTCGTCATTTCAATGACTTAGCAGTGGGGGAGACCGCGGCACCCGCACGTTTTTTGCGGGAGAACGCGGAGGGGGCAGGAATGCCCCCGCTGCTAAGTCATTGAAATGACCGGACACGCAGCCACCGGAGTGAATCGGGGAGACGCACTCCGTGAACACGTACTTATTGTTTCACGTGAAACATCATTTTCCGATGCAGAATTTACTAAAAATACGGTCCAGGATATCCGCCGACGGCTTCGTTCCGACAATGGTATCCAGCTGGTCAATCGCTCCTTTAATATCAATGGCAAGCAGTTCTGCCGGCAGGCTTTGGGACAGTCCTGTTAAAGCGGTTTGAACTGCCAGCAGACTCTTTTCAAGTGCTTGCTCGTGTCGCAGGTTGGGTATAATCGAATGATCGAGAATATTCTCAATATCGCCAACAGCGTTTTTAACGATCAACTCTTTCAAACCATCAATTCCGGTGGCATAGAGAGCCGATATTTGCGCCTGGGGTATACCATTCCAGTGCCCGGGAGTTTTAAGCTGAAAAGACGGGTCATGTTCAACAAGATCCATCTTGTTGATGACCAGGATCATATTTTTATCGGAATATTTGTCATAAATTTGATGATCATTCGTCGTCAGGGTTTCAGCGGCATTGATGATAAAAAGAACCAGGCTGGCGCTTTCAATGCTCTGCCGGGCTTTACGGATACCGATCGTTTCGATCGGGTCGTCTGTCTCGTGCAGACCGGCGGTATCAGCGATATTGATTGGAATACCCTGAATCTGCAGCCCTTCTTCTATGAGGTCTCGGGTCGTTCCGGGGTTGGCGGTAACGATAGCGCGATCCTTCTGAACCAGGCAATTCATCAGGCTCGATTTGCCCACGTTGGGTTTACCAATGATGACCAGGTTGAGGCCGTCTCGATAAACATGTTCGGTCCGATATCGCTCGATAAGATCCTCAATGGGCTTCAGCACCAATAGCCGGATTTTTTGGGCCACCTGCTGTGCCGGAAGAATATCGGCAACATCCTCTGGAAAATCGATACCGGCCTCAATTTGAACCAGTAGATCTGTTAGCGCATTTTTTATATCTTCAACAGCTGTCTTTAATTTTCCGGTAACCTGATTGGTTGCAGCCTGAAGCGCAGCATCTGTTCTGGCATTGATGATGTCAATGACCGCTTCCGCCTGGGTCAGGTCGATACGCCCGCTCAGATAGGCGCGCTTTGTAAATTCACCCGGTTCGGCAATCCTGGCTCCTTGACGGAGTATAAGCGCCAAAATAGCCCGCAGCGCTGCCGGACCCGAATGCGCCTGTATTTCTACAACATCCTCCCGTGTGTACGAGCGGGGCGCTTTCATAACGGCCAGAAGCACCTCATCCACAACCTTTCTGGTGTCAGGATTAACGATGTGCCCGTAATAAAGGCGGTGGGTCTTAAAGGAAGAAATACTGTGAGCGTCTTTATTCTTTATATTGTCGCAAGCTGCTGCCCCATTCGTACGATGATAAAATATGGCACCGGCAATCCCTATGGCTTTCGGGCCGGATATTTTAATAATACCGATCCCTCCCGCGCCTGGCGGCGTGGCGATTGCAGCGATTGTGGAAGCTTCCATTTTAACCGTTATAACCGAATCTGAACAACCCGTATAAAGTTGCAGGAAACAGATGCCTGGTAAAATATCGGGTAATAAAATGACTGTACCCGTAAAACATCCGGAGATAAATAAAACGTATTACCGCTACCGGTGCCCTGGTGCCGCATTTTTTTCCGGAAATATCATCAGTTTCCTTAAAAAACCGTCCCCCATGCTGTGGGTCTTTACATCGCGATCGTTTTTTAAGGCAAGGTGAACGATGCGACGATCGTGAGCATTCATATACCCTACCGTCACGGGCTTTCGGATCCGTTTGCACTTTTTGGCTTGCCGCTCGGCGTGGCGAATGAGGTTGTTTTTACGTTTTTCCAGATAACCCTCAACATCGACCTGTACACGGACTCTTTCCGAATTGTGTTTGTTGACGATCTTTTCAACCAGAGATTGAATCGCTTCCAGCGTCTGGCCGTGCTTGCCGATGAGAATCGCTGAATTACCGCCGTTGACATTGAAGAGAATTCTCTCGTTATCTTCCTCCGCACTGATTCTGGCACCGGTTGTAATAGAATCAACTATACGGCGCAGCACATCTTTGCCAAGACTCTGCGGATTGTCGGGGAAAGCTGGAACCTGTGTGTCGTTAAATGTCTCCCGGATGAGTGACTGTACATGTTCTTTCATTTCAACATCAGAACCGAGTGGTGAAACACGGGTTTGCATTTCGCTGGATTCAGCCGTGAGTTGCTCTTCGGGCATCATTACCCGGATCTTTGCTTTCTTTGTGCGACCGAGTCCAAAAATACCGCTGGATCCATATGAAATGATATCGTATTTTAATTCTGACTGCGAAATATTCAGTTTATTACAGGCTGTTTTTACCGCTTCCTTTATGTTTTTTGCTTCAAGTTCCATGGTAGGCGCCATGTGTTACCTCCAGAATTACGCATATTTTTTCGCCGTGTAGTATTGCTGAGCGATAGAGAAAAGGTTGTTCACGAGCCAGTACAAAACAAGACCTGATGAAAAATTAATGAAGATAACCGTAAAAACAACCGGCATTAACATCATCATTTTGGCCTGGGCCGGATCACCCATCGGTGGTGACATTTTCTGCTGCAGCAGCATTGAAGCGCCCATTATCAGGGTCAGCACCGGAATCCCGTAAGGCGGCTCCATAAAAGGAACTGAAAAACCGAAATGAAAGAGACGATCAGGAGCCGATAGATCGTTGATCCACAGAAAAAACGGTGCATGCCTCAATGCAATGGCCTCATATAACATCCGGTACAGAGCAAAAAACACAGGAATCTGAACCACCATCGGGAGGCACCCGCCCAGTGGATTTATTTTGTAGGTGCGATAGAGCGCCATGGTTTCTTCGTTTACCTTCTTTTTATCATTTTTGTGCTTTTCCTTTATTTCCTTGATCAGCGGCTGGAGTTTCTTCATCTCGCTCATCGATTTGTAGCTTTTTTGACCGAGTGGCCACAAAAGCACCTTGGTGATCAGCGTGAGAATGATGATCGCTATCCCGTAATTCGGTATCAGGTTATCATGGATAAAATTCATCAACCATAAACACGGTTTGGCGAGAATATCGAACATGCCGAAATTTATGGCTTTTTTAAGTCCGTTATTGTAACTGCCGAGCAGCTTCATGCTTTTAGGCCCCTGAAACAGCTGATATTCGAAGCTTTGCTGAGTAAGGGCGTTGATGGTATTTTGAGGATGTAAATATTCTGTAGTGATGATGTTGTTTTCATCGTTCGCCAACCGCATGCTGGCTTCTTTAACGCTTTGCGGAATAATGCTGGAAATAAAATAACGGTCCTGCACGGCAATCCAGCCAATATTACCCTCGTATAATATGTTACTATCAATTTTTTTTATCTTGATTTGTTCCAAACTGTTGTTGATCAAGGCACTGGGTCCGGTGAAACCGTATGCACGCTTGTCCACCGGCAATAACCGTTTTAATGCCAGATACGGTCGATCCTGTATCGGCTGTGCCGACCCATTTTTCACTGTTACGGTTAGATCGATTAAATAAGTATCAGGTAAAAAATGAAATTTCTTTTCGATAACAACACCGTTTTCTGAAACCCAGGTAAAAGTAATGTCCACCGGCTTGTCCTTTACGACCACCGCATCGCCGTAAACCCCGGACGAAAAGACGGCATTGTTCAGGCCGGACACGCTGTCATTTTGAAAACCGAACAGGGCGTTACCGCTGGGGTTATCCGCAGAAACCAATTCTTTTAAGGGTGAATCTTTTTCAACAAATTCCCGGTAATCCTTGAGGACAAAACTTTTAAAAGCGGCGCCTCTTTCAGTTATTTTGGCAATGTAAAACGGTGAATTTACAGTAATGGTTCTGGCGGGCTTCACTTCCGGCAGGCGCTCTTTTGATTCCACTGTCGGTGTTTCGACCGTTTTGACTTCAGCCCCTTCTTTTACGTACGGTTTCGCTGGGGCAGTCTTCTCTTCAACAACCTGCGGAGCTGTTTGTTTGCTCGTGTCTTTCTGTTCTACCGGCGGTTTTGACGCGAAGAACAGACTCCAGGCGAGAAATACAAGAAAAGAAAGCCCAATGGCGAGAAAAAGTCGACCTTGATCCATCATCTTCTCCTAATTTTCATATTAGATAACTGTGTTGCCGCTATGTTCTAAAATCCGATTTTCCACTGCCGACGCAGCTATATTAACCAAACAGGGAATGTTCAGGGGAGGCGGAAAACACCTGAGGCTACCGGACATAATCGTTCTTAAAAACCCGGCTTTCAGGAAGGCTGACATTTTTATAATGTGCGGATGACCTTAACAAAAGTTCTTGCGAGTCGCTGATAGCCATGGCCCGTTAACCGGGCAACCGTCAACCCACATAAACCATTTACGGCACGGGATCGATACCACCGGGATGAAACGGGTGGCAGCGTAACACTCTTTTTATTGCAAGGTAAGTCCCTTTAATGATTCCGTACCGTGAAACAGCTTGATAGGCGTATTCAGAACAGGACGGATAAAATCGGCAGGCAGGACCTAAAACTGGAGACAATATCACCTGGTACCCTCGAATAAGCAGGAGGGCAATAAATACAAAAAGCTTACGGATGCTCAAATTTCCTTGAAATGTGTTGAAACAGGTTTTCAAAGGATACAAATATTTGGGCTGATGAAAGTTTGGCTGCTTCTTTTCTGGCGATAATGTTGATGTCCCAGGCGCCTTGGAGTTTATGTCGGTTGTGCCGAAAATATTCACGAGTTAACCGTTTAATCCTGTTGCGTTTTACCGCGTTACCGACTTTTTTGCTTACCGTGATTCCAAGACGCGACCGATGATAATGACCCGGAGAATATATAGCAATGAAATGCCTGTTCTGTATTTTTTTTCCGGTCCTGGACAGTTGAATGAATTCGGGACGTTTTAAAATTCTGTCAGCCTTTAAAAACGAGTGAATTCCCAAACGCCTGTTAGCCCCTGTAAATTCATTGGTATTAATGTTTAACGGTTCTCAATCCCTGTTGATTGTTTTTATTGCCTTTATCTGTTTGTTCCGGTTCGAAGACTTTCAGCCGAATACACGCACCGGGATTATACACATTTGCTGATTCATGCTGCTAAACGCTTTCTCCCTTTGGCCCTGCGTCGATTGATGATTCTTTGTCCGCCTTTGGTAGACATCCGTTTTAAAAAACCATGTTTCCTGGCACGCTTTATTCTGCTGGGTTGAAAAGTTCTTTTCATGATTTGAATACCTCTGTGTAGTCAGTCTATCCTTTATGTGCGCTAGGGCCGTCCGTATTCCACATTTGGATTCGCAGTCGGCATCCTGTCTTTGATGTATGAACCCGAATCGAGCAAACTAATCACACATATATTATCCTGTCAAGGTGAAATATCCGAATTCCCACCTACTTTGTATAGCTTTCGAATATTTCAAATTCTTCGATGTGATAGTTCGAATTTGGATAGATGACGATCTGTTTTCCGGTGATTTTCTCAAGATCACCAATGAGACGATTTTCCTCCCCATGGAGCAGTTCGGCAATTTGCGGATTGACCTTCAAGGTCAGTCGCACCCCCATGGAGTCCTGGCCTTCCTGCCTTATTTCGCGGTAAATATTGTAACAGATAGATTTTTTGGAAATCAGAAATCCTTCACCTTCGCAGTAGAGGCAGGCCTCACAGAGCATGCGCGAAAGCGGTTTCTTACTCCGCTTGCGTGTCATCTGGATAAGCCCCATCTCAGACATGGGAAGGATGTTCGTCTTGCTTCTGTCCCTTTTAAAGGCCTCTTTCAGTTCGTGAAACACCTTCTCCTGATTCGACTTTTTTTCCATATCGATAAAATCAATGATAATGATGCCGCCGAGATCCCTGAGGCGGACCTGATAGGCAATTTCTTTCACGGCTTCCAGATTTGTTTTTAAGATGGTCTCTTCGAGGTTGTGCTTGCCCACATATCGTCCTGTATTCACATCGATCGCGACCAGAGCTTCTGTATGTTCGATGACGATATAACCTCCGGACTTGAGCCAGACCTTCTTTTTCAACGCCCGAGAAATGTCGCCCTCCAAATTATAGGCATTAAACACCGGCTCTGAGCTTTCATGCAACGCTACATTTTCCTTCAAACTCGGCATGTATATATCAAGGAAAGAAAGTATTTTCTTGTAACCGGCCGGCGAATCTATCACCAGGCTCTCGGCCTCATGAATAAGTAGATCCCGGACGGCACGAAGGTTTAAACTGAGCTCCTGGTGTAAGAGGGACGGCGTCGGCGCCGATTTGTATTTCCGCTGAATATTCCCCCAGAGGTTGTTTAAAAAAGTCATCTCCGAAGCCAGCTTTTCTTCCCGGATACCTTCCGCAGCGGTGCGTACGATATAACCGAAGGGTTCCCGGCGCAGGCCGAGTACAATCTCTTTCAATCGGCTTCTTTCATCCGGATCTTCAATCCGTTTAGAGATGCCGATATGCTCTGAAGTGGGCATCAGCACAAGAAAACGACCGGGCATCGATACATGTGAGGTCACCCGGGCCCCTTTGGTTCCGATGGGAGACTTGGCCACCTGCACCATTATATCCTGGCCGTCTGAAATCAATTCTTCGATATGAAAATCGTGGCTGTAAACATCAAGTTTCGGACTTTCCTGCGCGGGGTCCGGTGTTTGGTTTTCATATGATTCGTTATCGATAAGCAGTTGTTCCAGATCATTGAACCGGTCCCCCAGCACATCGTCCACATAAATGAAGGCGGCCTGCTGCAATCCGATATCAACAAAGGCAGCCTGTATCCCGGGCAGAACTCGCTGTACCCGGCCCTTATAGATGTTGCCGACAATATCCGATTCGTCGCCCCTTTCAATAAACAGCTCGACGATGTTTCCGTCCTCGAGAAGCGCGACGCGGTTTTCATGAGCCGCTTCATTTATGACAAGTTTTCGGTGCATGGTTGGATCTTTGATGGGTCTGGGATATGTTTTGAAAAAACGCCCCCTATTATTTTAAGTATTTCAATATGTTAGGCGTCGTAGCCGCATTATATAAAATCGTATTACGATTTTATTTAGTGTCATAGAATGACCTAAATTACAAGAATTGTTTAATAAAATTGAAACCGCTTCTAGGCATCATGCTGCATATCGGTTTTTATTATCCTGGCCCGTTTAAGCGCTTGCTCGGAAATGGAGGAAAAAATATTGCGTACCACTTCCGCAGGCCGTAATACCGCTTCTGGTCCGGATCGCAGCACCAGTTCAAGTGAGGCGCGAGAGTGCAATTCTATTTTAACAACCACGGACCGCAAATCGATATTATTTACCTTTCCCTTGCGGCTGGTTCTGTTAATAATCATTTCGGAGCATCGCTTAAACCGCTCCAGCTCTTGCGGCTGAAAACTGCCGGCGGCGAGATCAACCTGATAGGTTGCCCGGGAGGTCAATGGCCGTGAAGACCTGCTGGGTGCCGGCCGGCAGTCATATACAGTAAGACCCCGGGGAAGCTGTCCGTTGAGCTGCTTTACAATCTCATCTTTTTTAATATGACCGGATACCGAGAGGATGAATCTTTCGTTTTGGCTCTCCAGTCCGATCGGAAGCGCATCCTGGAAGACTATTTTTGGCTTGGGATGAAATCCGCGGGAATACTGCACCGGGATACCGCAGCGATGAATGGCCCGGATAAAAATATTCACCATTTCCAGATGGCCGAAAAACCGGGCAGGGCCTGTTTTTGAAAAGACGATCTCCATGCGTTTAAAATCATCGGGCTTGCTTTTCAATTCTGACTGCAACGGCCGGTTGTTTTCGTCGGGACAATACGCAAACACCCGGGGTGCTATGGTTTCAAAATCACAGGCCCCGCAATCATTACATTCCCCCTTGCGGCAATCCGGAGTATGTTCACCGGACTTTGCTTTTTCCCATTCGCCCCATAGGAATTCTTTGGTACTTCCGGTATCAATATGGTCCCAGGGTAAGGACTCGGCATGATATCTCTGCCGTGATGTGTAGTCATCGATATTCACTCCGGCCTTTTCACAGGCCGCCTGCCATAGATGGTATTGAAAATGGTCGCTCCATCCATCAAACTTGCATCCCATATGATAGGCGGTCACCAGCAGATGTGACAGGCGCCGATCGCCTCTTGCCCACAGACCTTCGATGCAGCTCACTTCCGGGCTCTGCCACTTAAAATGAATCCCCGGCATTTTTAACTGCTCCCGCAGCCATTGAATGCGCCGGCGTGATTCGTCCAGCGGCAGCTGGGCCGCCCATTGAAACGGTGTATGCGGCTTGGGAATAAAGGTCGCCACACTCACATTAATTTGCCCCCTGCGCTTGTGCGGCTTTTGAAGTTTGCGCAGCTCTTGTACCAGATCGATAATCGCCTGAAGATCTGTGTCGGTTTCGGTTGGCAGGCCCACCATAAAATACAATTTGAAAACTTGCCAGCCCAGTTGAAAGGCGTTCTGTACCGTTTCAATGATTTCCTGCCGGCTGATATTCTTGTTGATGACACTGCGCAACCTCTCGCTGCCGGCTTCCGGCGCAATGGTAAAACCGGTTTTACGAACCTTTTTGATCAAATGCATGAGCTCAGGCGTCAACGTACCGGCGCGCAGGGACGGCAAAGAGACCGCCACGTGGTCCGAAGCGCAGCGCGTCATCAGAAGGCGCATCAGCGGTGCGATGCATTCGTAGTCGCCGGTACTTAAAGACAGCAATGACAGATCTTCATAGCCGGTATTGTCCAGCGATTTTTCGGTCAGCTCAACAATGGTATTCACGGACCGTTCACGAACCGGGCGATAGATCATACCGGCTTGACAGAACCGGCATCCGCGGGTGCATCCCCTTGCCACTTCGAGTCGCAAGCGATCATGAACCGGT
>DAOVBC010000032.1 GCA_030670715.1 Deltaproteobacteria bacterium
AATCCAGCAGGGCGATGGAATAGGGGACATCCTCCTGGAAGCCGATGGGTGCGTACTGCAGCCGGCTATAGGTCACCAGTTTGCCTTGCCCCGCCACTTCGAACCAATCCATGTTTGAGGTCAGGCACTGGTGGCAATCTGCACGTGGCGGAAAAAATGCTATCCCGCAATCACGGCAGCGGGTGCCCATCACCTTTCCATCTTCCAGATAATCGATAAAGTCGTTTGTCTTTGTAATGGAGGTAAAGCTGACCGGACCGAATTTCTTAAAGCGGTCATCCACCTCTTTCTTTTGTCCCATTTTTACCTCCCCAATATTGTGACATTCCCATAAAGGCCCACACCGCCGATATTATGAACCAGTCCGATTTCAGGGTCCTTCACCTGAATATCTCCGGCGTCACCCCTGAGCTGTAAAACCACCGTTCGGATCTGTGAGCCTCCGGTTGCGCCGATCGGATGCCCCTTTGACAGCAGGCCGCCGTCGACATTGACGGGGATGCTGCCTTCTTTGTAAGTTTCTTTGCTTCGAATAAGGTCTTTACCTTCTCCGGGTTTGGCAAAACCCAGGTTCTCATAGGCCATCATTTCTGCAATCGTAAAACAGTCATGCACTTCAGCCACATTAACATCCTTCGGTGTCACACCGGACATGTTGTACGCCTGCTCGGATGCCTGCCGGGCCACCGTCAAGCCAGTAAACAGATCTCTGCCTGCCAGATTTACGGTGGTGGATGCGGCCCCCAATCCTAATATCCAGACCGGTTTTTCACAAACCGCTTTAGCCTTTTCTTCGCCGGCAACAATGATACAGGAGCTGCCGTCGGCATTGGCACAGCAGTCGCCCACCCGCAGCGGGCTGGCCACATGTCCGGCCATGCGGCTCTCCGGGTCGGTGAACATCTCAAAGGTCACCGGTTTGCGGTAAACTGCCATGTCGTTAAGCTGGCCGTAGGTGGCCGCTTTGACACGGATAAGGGCCAGATCGTCCGGCGTTGTGCCGTATCTGTCCATGTGCGCACGGGCGTACATGGCATAATAAGCCGGCATCATGGTACCGAAGGGGCTTTCCCATTGTATGTCGGCACCGCGTCCCATCCGCTCCTGGGATTCGGAGGATGAAATTTCCGACATTTTCTGAAAGCCGATCACGGCAATCGAGTCATGCAGACCGGATTTGACCAGCGAGTAGGCGAGCCGGACGCCCATACTGCTCGAGGAACAGAGGGATTCCAGGTAAAAAGTGGGCTGGGGGTTTAGTCCCAGGTATTCTGCGAATACACCTGCCGGTGAACGCTGTTTATCGTATTCCGGCGCCGAACAGATTATCGATGCGCCGATGTCGGCCGCCGTTAGCCCGGCGTCCTGCATCGCATCTTTAAAACCGTCAAATGCCAGTTCTCTGATCGAACCCGGATACTGGCGCACAAATTTACTCTGACCAACTCCGATAATAGCTACCTTACTCATGTGATTTTCCCCTCAATCAGCTGATAGCTCATAGCTGATAGCTCATAGTCTATTGGAGACGTTACCCCTGATTGAAATCGAGTAGATTTTATAAGCTATGAGCTAAGAGCCATGAGCTCGTTAAATATACTGTCCGCCGTCGACCTTTATTACTTCCCCGGTAACATGCCGGGCCTTATCGGACGCCAGAAAAGCTACGACATTTGCCAGGTCTTCAGGCTGCCCCACGCGCTTGAGCACAATCTCAGCCATTGCCATATCGATAATTTTGTCGCGGGCTTCAGATTCTTTGAGCATGGCGGTTTCGATAAGTCCGGGTGCGACGGCATTGACGTTGACGCCGAATCCGCCCAGCTCTTTTGCCAGGGCCTTGGTAAAGCCGATGATTCCCGCCTTGGAAGCGGAATAATTGGTTTGTCCGAATTTACCCCGGAGGCCGTTGATGGATGTGATATTGAGGATTTTGCCGTATTTTTGATCTTTGAAAATCGGTGCCACCTGCCGTGTAAAATTAAAATAGCCTTTTAAGTTCACCTCTATGACCCGATCCCATTGTTCCTCGGTCATTTTCCACGAAACGCCGTCCCAGTTCATACCCGCATTGTTTACCAGGATTTCAAGGCCGCCTAACTCCTCGACTGCCGTCTTTACGACTGCTTCCGCCTCGGAAAAGGAGGAAATATCGCATTTGACGGCAAGTGCTTTGCGGCCCATTTCACGGATTTCGTCCGCATATTGTTGGGCTTCGGATTCGTGACTGCGATAAGTGAGGCACACATTCGCACCCTCGCGGGCAAGTTCCAGGGAGGTGGCCGTACCGATTCCTTGGGAACCGCCGGTGACTAAAGCATTTTTACCTTCTAAAAGCATATAAACCTCCTGATCGTTAATTCTCTCTTTGCAAACCCGGTCCTTAGGGGCCAGGTCAGAGTTAATAGACTATATCATTATCGAACTCGATGGAATACTGGATCAGGCTTCGCCAGAGGCTTCGACCCGATAAAATAATGGAGTGTTGGAATACTGGGTTTAGCGGAATGTAATCTGTTTTTTATAGATGACACTGATTAGAAATTATAATCAGGATATGATCCGCTTTTCATACCCAATATTCCATTTTTCCATCGTTCCATTATTCCATTGGCTACCTTATGGTAAAATACCACCTGTCTGGGATGAGATCAAAGCTTGGGCCTCTGGACCATGATTCTTCACTTCCCATCCCGGAGCTAATTAAAAGCTACATTACAGCTACATTTTTATATAGTCAAGAAAACAATATTTTTATCAGATTCACCCCCATAAAATTCTTGACAAGTCATTGATTGATTATCTATATAGTTACATTGTAGCTAATATATAACTTCCAACTCTGGTGAAACGCTTCATCCATTTTATTAATATTAATACTAATTTTAAGGAGGTAAAAATGGCAACAGTACCGGACAAAATCCTAACCTGGCAGATGGTTCAGCCCACTGTACGGGACAGGGAAACAGGCGATGTCACACCAGGAAAAATTGAGAAAACGGAGATTCCGGTGCCGGATTTAAAGCCCGGTGAGGTCCTGGTGGAAGTTGCGGGTTGTGGTGTGTGTCACACGGACCTGGGATACTTTTACGATGGTGTTCCGACGGTTTCGAAACCGCCCCTGACACTGGGCCACGAAATTTCAGGGACGGTCGTGGCAGGCGATGAAGGATGGATTGGAAAAGAGGTGATTATTCCCGCGGTGATGCCGTGCAGACAATGCATATTGTGCAAGACGGGTCGCGGCAACCGGTGTCTTAACCAGAAAATGCCGGGTAACAGTCTGGGACCCTACGGCGGTTTCTCAAGTCACATCCCGGTTCCGAGCATCGATCTTTGCGAAGTTAAAAACCGGGGCGATGTACCGCTTGCTCATTTAGCCGTTGTGGCCGACGCTGCCACCACCCCTTACCAGGCTGCCAAAAGGGCAGATTTACAGCCGGGGGATAATGTGGTTGTAGTGGGCATCACCGGGGGAGTGGGTCAGTATATGGGACAAACCGCCAAAGCCCTGGGTGCCGGTACGGTCATCGGGATTGCCCGCAACCAGGAAAAACTGGACAGAGCCCTTAACTATGGCGCAGATTTTATCATCAACTCAACCGACAAGGATGCCCGGGCGGTCTCTAAAGAATTCAAGGGGATCTGCAAGGAAAATGGACTTCCCGGCTTCGGATGGAAAATTTTTGAGGTGACCGGTGCCAAAGCCGGACAGGATATTGCGTTGAGTCTGCTCAGCTTTGTCGGCAAACTGATTGTGGTCGGGTTTGGAATGGCCAAGATAGAATACATGATGGGCCGCTTGATGGCATTTGATGCGGACATTTTGGGAACCTGGGGGTGCCTGCCCGAATACTATCCTATTGTAATGAACATGGTTTTGGACAAGAAGATCAACATAGATGCTTTTGTGCAAACCCGCCCCATGAGCACCATCGTGGAGACGTTTGAAGAAGCGCACAAGGTGTCACCCGACAAACGAATTGTGCTGACGCCTGATTTTTAATGCGTGGCAACAGGTTTATAAAACAAATGGACAAACGAAGTACCAATGATTCATATCAATAAAGGAGGGAATTATCATGGCTTTAGACTGGATGCCAAGGGACAACGAACAAAAAGATCATGCGCTACACACTGACGTGCACTGGGGCACGGATGCGGATGCCCCCTGCGTGGTTTACGAAAAGCGCCCCCTGACCGACCCGAAGGGAAACACGGTAGACGGACTTTACGTCGCCTGGATTCGCCTGAACAACCCCAGGCAGTATAACTCCTACACGACGGAAATGGTTAAGGGCGTCATCGCCGGTTTTGAAAACTCCTCTCTGGACAGAAGTGTTGTGGCAGTTGTTTTTACCGGTACCGGACCCTATTCGTTCTGCACCGGAGGCAACACCAAGGAATACAGTGAATTTTACAGCCAGCGGCCGGACGAATACGGCCAGTACATGGAACTTTTTAACCACATGGTGGACTCCATCCTGGCGTGCAAAAAGCCGGTAATCAGTCGGGTCAACGGGATGCGCGTGGCCGGCGGCCAGGAAATCGGAATGGCGTGCGACCTTGCCGTTTCCTCAGACTTGGCGATTTTCGGCCAGGCCGGACCGAGACACGGTTCGGCCCCGGTGGGTGGGTCTTCAGATTTTCTGCCCTGGTTTCTCAGCATGGAAGATGCCATGTGGAACTGCGTCTCCTGTGAAATGTGGTCGGCATACAAGATGAAGATGAAGAACCTTGTCAGCAAGGTTGTTCCGGTTCTGAAGGTGGATGGTGAATGGGTCCGCAACCCCATGATCGTCACCGATAAGTATGTCGAAGACGGCGAGATCGTTTACGGTGAATACAAGAAAGGGGATGCGCTCAAAGAGGCCCGGGCACTGGTAAAACAGCACCAGCCCGACGCGGATTTTGAACTGCTGGACAAAGAAGTCGACAAGATCGTCTGGACCTTTGCCAATCTGTTCCCGGCCTGTTTGGCCGAGTCCATCGACAGCGTCCGGCAGAAGAAGAAATTCTTCTGGGATACCATGAAAAATTCTCATCGGCACTGGCTGGCTGCCAACATGGGCGGCGAGGCCTTCCTGGGCTTCGGGGCCTTCAATACCAAGAAGATAACCGGCCAGGATACCGTTGATTTTATCAAATTCCGCCAGAACGTCGCCGATTCAAGACTCTGGGATATGGATATGTTCGCGGAAGTAATGGGGACGCCCAAGGAATAACTCTTTCAACAAGACGTCACCTGTTGAGATCATTGATATGGCAGGTCGGGCAACCCCATAAGGTGCCTGCCTGCCATTTTTTTACGAAAACCTTGTTTACCGGGCGCGGTCAGGAATGATTGGTATTGTATCAATATTGGGTACTGGATGCTTAATATTCGTTACTCGATTGACTATGCCTTCGACTGAAGAAGCGATTCAAGAGTCGAGATACGAGATGGGCGATAAACGATTCTCAATGTCCCGTTCTGCTACTATGCACTATCAGCTATGAGCCATGAGCTAATCTACCTTGAACCCTGAACCGTGAACCCTGAACCTTGAATTTTAACTTAATCAGCCCAACGGGCATTACATTTTTATTAAGCGTTCCAAAGCACTTAGGGCTCTCTCAAAAATAACTTCACATTTCGAACGCCGACGCATCCCGCCCGGCTGCGTTGCGAAAACTCGACATATGCCGGATATGCCTGCGTTTTCGCGTCTTGCCGGACGGGCGCATCAACGCCCGAAATTACGAACTTATTTTTTCGCGAACCCTTAGCTTGACAGGTGTTTTCGGTTCCTGATAGATGGGGGTTGGCAAAGCATGAACCTCTTCATTTTCATCTCCAAAGGAGGTAGTCACATTGCGGTATCCCAAAGAAGTTGTCTTGAAAGATAAAACGGAAGCGATCATCCGCCCTCTCGAAAAAACGGATGAACCGAAACTGCTCGAATTCTATGCCGCTATCCCGGAAAAAGATCGCTGGTACATGCGCCACGACGTTATGGAACCGGCGGTCGTCCGAATGATGATAAAGGCCGTTGGTAGAGGCAACGTTTTCTCCACCTTGGCAACCGTCGATGACGACATCGTGGCCCATGCCAGTTTGCTGATGCGCGGGTTCGGTTCCACCAGGCATGTGGGCCGATTACGTATTACTGTACTTCCCGAGTACCGGCACAAGCGTCTGGGCACATGGGTGCTGCTGGACCTTATTCAGGTCGCTATGGATCGGGGGCTGAATGACATCCGTGCTGATTTTGTCATAGGAATCGAGGATGCAGCCATTGAAGCCGCCCATAAGCTCGATTTTTTTAAAGTTGCGGTCATACCCGGTTATGCCAAGAGCCCGCGGGGAACCCGTTATGATTTGCAGATCATGGTGAAGAGACTGCACAGAACCTGGAGTGACTTTTAGCAGCAGTATATGAACCAAGCCGTTTCCCAGGATAGCCGCCGGACCACCCCAAACGGAACAACACGATTTAGGTCGTTTTGTGCCCCGGATGAGATTCGCCGGTATACATTCAGCCCTCAATTCGGTGCCCATGCGACATACAGATCGCTGTACACGAAGCGGGAAAGCCTGGAAAAAAATGCTGAAAAGCCCGACACAAATGTTTCCTTGGCGCTGTCCGAAGATGATCTAATCATCGGTTTTGGCGTATTGGCCTACCCGGGGCACGGTGAACGATGGGCCGAACTCCAGCCGCAGGTCATGATGGAAGTCAAAGCGATTGAAGTTTGCCGGAGCTGGAGATCTCTCGGCATTGCAAAAGGAATCCTGGAGATGCTTCTGTGTCACCCTCTAAGGGAAGATAAAATCATTTACATGGTTGGTTATTCCTGGACATGGGATTTGGACGGAACAAAAAAAACGGCGCAGCAGTACCGCGGGATGCTAATAAGGCTGTTTGAGCCTTTTGGGTTTTTGGAATATCAGACAAATGAACCCAATATCTGTTTGAAACCGGAAAACCTGTTCATGGGCCGGGTGGGAAGCAGGATTACGCCGGAGACGGAGAAGGGGTTTAAGTGGTTGAGGTTCGGAATGACACCCTGAATAGGTTTGGCCGGTTTAGTCGGTTGAGCCCGTTGAGCCCGTTTAACCAGTTGACTTGATGGAAAGGGTATGAGCTATCACTGAGCGAGGATCATGAAGCCCAGAGCATAATAATAAAAACAAATAATAGTATTTTAATTCTCGCTGCCGCCTATGATATTAAGACATTCCACTTACTCAACGGGCTAAACCGGCTCAACGGGCCAACAGGCTCAACGAAAAAGAGAGGTTCAACATGACAATTGCGAAAAAAATTGAGACCATCATCGAAAAATCATCGTGGATCCGGAAGATGTTTGAGGAAGGGGCCCGTTTAAAGGCCGAGCACGGCGCTGAAAATGTTTTTGATTTCAGTCTGGGAAATCCGAATCTGCCACCGCCGGAAAAATTCAGCGAAGTGCTCAAAGACACCGCTGCAACCTGCGGGCCGGGGGATCATGGCTACATGCCCAATATGGGCTATCCGAATGTGCGGGGGGCAATTGCAGATTATCTGTCAAAGGAACAGCAGGTAGAGGTATCCGAAAATGATGTGATTATGACCGTTGGCGCAGCCGGGGCTCTGAATATCATCTTTAAGGCGATCCTCGATCCCGGCGACGAGGTGATCTCACCGACCCCCTGTTTTGTCGAATACAAAGTCTACGTCGACAACCATGGCGGGGTATTGAAAACGGTTGCGAGCCATCAGGACTTTACGCTTGACCTCGATGCCATATCCGGGGCCATCAATGAAAAGACCAAGGCGGTGCTGATCAATTCTCCCAACAACCCCACCGGCCAGGTGTATTCTGAAGAGAGCCTGCGGGCGCTCGGTTCTCTGCTGGAAGAAAAGGGCAAACGGCTCAACCGGACCATCTACCTTCTCTCTGATGAACCGTACCGTAAAATTGTTTTCGACGGCGTAACGGTGCCGAGCATATTCACAAGCTACCGCGAGAGTATCATTGCCACATCCTATTCCAAAGACCTTTCCCTGGCTGGTGAACGCATCGGTTTTGTAGCGGTGAGTCCATCTGCGACATATAAGAATGAACTGTCGGGCGGCATGGCCCTGACCAATCGTATCTTAGGCTTTGTGAATGCACCGGCGCTGATGCAGCGGGTGATATACCGGCTGCAAGGGGTCAGTGTCGACATATCGCAATATAAAAAGAAACGGGACCTGCTGTGCGACGGACTTGCCGACACCGGTTACGAGTTCATCAAATCCCCGGGGACGTTTTATCTTTTTCCCAAATCACCCATCGGGGATGATGTGAAGTTCGTGCAGGCGCTGCAAGAAGAGCTGATCCTTACGGTTCCCGGCAGCGGTTTTAACGGGCCCGGGTTTTTCAGGATCGCTTTCTGCGTGGATGATGATACGATTGTCAATTCCATGCCTGGATTTAAGCGTGTGATGGAAAAGTTTAAATAAGATATGAGCTAAAACGCCTGTTTGTTTTTTGGCAGTTTAAACGTGACGGTACCGTAAAAATCTGCAATTCCTTTAAAGCGTCATTCCGGCGAAGGCCGGAATCCAGTGATTTCAGTATGTTCTGGATGCCCCCGCATCGCGGTGCGGGACAGGCTCCTCAGATCCGGCATGACAAATCGGACTTTTTACGAAACCATCAAACATTGTTTTGAAAAATAATGTTATTGATGAGTGCAGCGAGCTTTTGGGAATCATGGCGCACAATGCCGCCGGAGGTCTCCAGCAGATCGGATTCATGCACGTTGCGCTCATCCCACCAGCCATCCTGGTTGTCGATTTCGACAAATTCCGCCTTCTGGGCGCGATACCGCGCCAGCAGTTTGTTGTCCGGCCGGCCGGTATTATAGATGATCCCGTCGACTTTTCGTCCGATAGCTTCATCAAGCGTTTTAACGAAATCCCGCCCGCTGAATTGATGGGTTTCACCAAATTTGGTCATAATGCTGATCACGTATAAAATTTTCGCCTTTGTTTTCCGGAGAGCCTCCTTCACACCGGGTACAATCAGGCTCGGGATTATGCTTGTAAAAAGATCACCCGGCCCGATAATGATCGTATCTGCATTGCGAATCCTGTCAATGACGGGAGGATAGACCGAAATCGTGTCGCTGTGGTGGGGAACAAGGAAGACATCCCGGATTTTTTCGCGCTGGGTGCCGCGGGGAATATCGATGGCGGTTTCACCGTAAATACGCGAACCATCCGTTAGTTCCGCAACAAGAGTTGCCCTGTCGACGGTCACCGGCAGTATGTTTCCGTGTGTGTCCAGAATTTCCGCCAGGGCCTGTACGCCGGACGGAAAACTGCCCGTGTATCGTGAAAGCATTGTTAGAAGCATGTTCCCGGCATTGTGCCCCTGCAGGCGCCTGTCGCCGGTAAATCTTTTTAAAAATATGGTACGGGCGATGTCGCGATGCGGTGACAGAGCGAGGATGCATTTGAGAACATCCCCCGGCGGCAGGATCCCCAGCTCATCCCGCAGCCTGCCGGTGCTGCCGCCGCTATCAGCCATGGAAACGATGGTGGTAATTTCGATCTGCTCCAGATCCCTCAACCCGGAAAGAAGCGCATATTGACCGCTGCCGCCACCGATGGTCAGAACTTTTTTCTTAAAAAATTTCTTTATGAATTCCAATGGATAATCGCTACTTTCTCATTATAGAAATTCTGGTTTATTAGACACGCCATAGGGGATTGACTCTGCAGGGTGCAGCAAACCTGAAAGCTCAAAGTCAACAGTTGGATAAAAATCATTTTGCTTTCAGCTTTGAGCTGTCAGATATTGGTAATATATTGCAAACCTATCCCGAATGAGGTTGATTCTGCAGCAGTTGATTTATCAACTGGCTTTTAGCTCCTTTTGCAGCCATTCTTTTAATTCGCCCTCCAGGGCATATACCCCTTTGAGCTCACAAACCGGTTTTTGGAATTTTTCCGGCAGTTCGAACTTTGCCAGTTCAACGGCTTCATCAGAGTTTCTGCGTATAAGGTAAATATAATAGGGTTCGGACCAGCAGTTAACGACAAAATAGTGGGTGTAATCATCTATAGAACGGATGACATACCCGTCGCCCCGGGCCCAGTTGTTTCCCCACTCCAGGTACAGCCGCACGGCTTCTTCAGGGGTCATTTCCCAGTTAATCTCTTCGATCAGACCGGGTTCCTTTTTTAGCTCCTCGAGAGTCAACATGTTCTTTTCTCCGCTAATTTTGTCACAAACATGCTTCGTGGATCTGCAAATGTCAAGGTGCACTTTGAGAGAATCGTCCGGGAATCACAGTGCCGGGGATTTACATGCAGGTCAGTTGCGCTTATATTATTAGACTTAAAGGATTAAAAATGAATCTGGTTGTCTTCTTAATTACCTTGCTGGCAATTTCCGGTCTGGTTGCCGCATACATTACTTGGCGGCTTTTCGGAGCGGCCCGCATTCACCGCCTGTGGAAGTTTGCAGTTGCCTCCGCTATCGTGTGCTTATTCTTCATGATGCCCATCAACATTATGCTCCGCAGGGCAGGTGTGACAAACATCGGTGTGGATATCCTGGTCTGGACGGGCTATGTCGGCATCGGTTTTGTAAGCGCTCTTTTCACCATTCTGGCGCTCCGGGATGTTCTGTGGATGATTGCCGCTGCCTTCAGGACCATCAGTGAGCGCCCGGGTCGACGCAAGATGGAGGGGTTTCCAACGGCAGTTCCGCAAAATCCCGGTCGCCGTGGATTTCTGATCAGCAGTATGAACTACGGCGTCTGGGCCACCGCATCTATCTTTACGGGCTATGGCATTGTTCAGGCAAAGAAGATACCGGATGTTAAGGAAGTCTTAATTCCGATCAAGGGTTTACCATCCGATTTTCACGGCTACAGAATTGTACAGATTACCGATATTCATGTCAGCCCTACCATCCGCAGGCCTTTCGTTGAAGAGGTTGTGGAGGTGGTCAATAGCCTTGCGCCCGATATGGTTGCGCATACCGGTGATTTAGTCGATGGGTCGGTTGACCGGCTGGCATACCATGTGGCGCCCCTGGAGCGAATTGTGTCGGCGGACGGTAATTTTTTTGTCACCGGCAATCACGAATATTATTCAGGGGCCGTCGAATGGGTCGAAAAGGTAAAGCGCCTCGGGTTCACCGTCCTTTTAAACGAAAACCGAATCATTGCCAGGGGCCGCAGCCGGCTTCTTCTGGCCGGGGTTACCGATTACCGCGGCGGCGGATTCATTAAAAGCCACCGTTCAGACCCCCTCAAGGCGATGTCCGGCGCCCCGTCAACGGACGTGAAGATTCTGCTGGCCCACCGGCCGAAAAGCATATATGAGGCTGCAAGGGCGGGTTTCGATCTGCAGATCTCAGGTCACACTCACGGGGGACAGCTTTTTCCATGGACTGTTGTCGCCGACCTCTACCATCCTTTCTCTGCCGGTCACCACAGGTATAAAAATACACAGATTTATATCAGCCGCGGCACCGGGTACTGGGGACCGCCCCTGCGGGTGGCGTCTCCTTCGGAAATCACATTAATAAAACTCGTTCGGCTATAGGCGTTTGGCGGCGCATATCTATGATTTGTTGTCGATACTGCTTATTGAGTTATTTTTTAGCGTAGGTATCACGTTGCGAGTCGCGAGTTTCGAGATACGAGTTGTAAGAATCGGAAATAAATATTTTTTTATAACCCGGAACTCGTAACACGCAACCCGTAACAGACGACAGACTTAAAACAAATCCTGTCAACAGAAACCCCAAAGAATCCATTGTTGTTGATCGAAAAAAAAGCCTTGCATTAATAACAGAAGAATAGTATAAAGTATGAACAGTAGAAATCAAGAATAGTAGACTTCTTATGGGAGGATAAAATGCGAAAGGTTGCTGTCGCCATGGCCAAAGGCGGTGTCGGAAAAACGACTACCGCCGTCAGCCTCGCCCATGGCCTTGCCCGTCTGGGAGCGAAAGT
>DAOVBC010000112.1 GCA_030670715.1 Deltaproteobacteria bacterium
GCAAGGCCGGCATAAGAAAAGACCTCCTCAATATCAGCCCGGGAAACGGGTTTTTTTAGGTATGCCCTGGCACTTTGGCGGTGTTTCATTACAGAAAAAATATCCATGGCTGACTCCTTCAAGATTTACGCTTTTACGTATTGAGTTAATTGAGGGATCGAGTAGTAGTTATGAATTGAGAGCTCCATGAATTACCAGCGCATCCCCGGGCAAACTCATGCATAAAGGTTCGTAAAGAAAGAACAGGGTATGGGGCATTAAGTCAATACGTTAAATGCGTATTGGGTATTTTAGCATTCATGAAATATCTCAACAACTCACTGTTCTTTCTTAACGAACCCTAATACATTCAGACAGTGCCCGGTGATGCGCTGATAACCCATTCCGCTCTAATAGAGGTTTAGCGATAGAAACACCCCGACCCCTGAGTTAATAATAATGTGGCGCGGATGAGAATAGCTATTTACCTTGACACATCCGATGGGTAATAATAATTTCCTCAAATTCATCAATATGTCAAGCTGGAGAAGCTATGGAAAAATCAATATTGTGGTTTAAATGTGCAGCGATGCACGACCCTGTCCGTCCGGTTATAAAAAAACCGGCCGTCATCGGATGGGAGGCTGAAAAGCGTCAGGTCGATCTGGTAATTGAACGATCTTTTAAGGGAGATGAATTGCTGCAGCGCATGAAGGGTTGGGTGACGGTCGATGTTTTCCAGGCAATCGACATCATCGGGCAATACGGCAGGCTGAAAATCATTGATGATTACGATCTGGTGGTGGAAACCCGGGATATGGCAGCCATGGAGGCCCTTTCAAATAAATTGGCTGAAGTTTTTGGCGAAGAGGCCTGGCTTGAGCCGATCCCCAAGACCCTGCTGAGCTGATTATGTCCCACATATATTGAAAAAGTAAGAGTGAAAAAAACCAACCTGTTACGAAGATAGCCCGGATATTTCACGAGTTCGAGGCGTTCATTTGCATAAAATTTTTCATGAAATATTCGGGCTAAAGGATTCCCCGTTCCCCGACAAAAGGATTATGGCGACGTTCCTGGCCGATGGTGGTGGTTCCCATATGGCCCGGATAGACCGCAACCTCATCCCCCAGTGTAAAGAGCTTATTCTGAATGCTCAATTTCAGGGTTGCCGCGTCTCCGCCCGGAAAATCGGTTCGACCGACTGAACCGGCAAAAAGCGTGTCTCCAACGAAAACCGCGCCATCGGTGTGAAGTGAAATCCCCCCCTGTGTATGTCCGGGGGTGTGGATCACTTTCAAGGTGATGGTACCGAATGTGACGGCGTCCCCTTCATCCAGTGAGCGATCCGGCGGTGGTGAATCATCGGATGACAGCCCGAACATTGCAGCGCTAGACGAAAGTTGATTTAACATCGGTGCATCCAGGGCGTGAATCAGAATCTGGGCTCCGGTAGCTTTCTTTATCGACTTGTTTGCGCTGACGTGATCAAAATGACCATGGGTGTTAATAATATATTTTAATGTCAGTTTTGATTCGGAAAGAGCAAGTAGAATTCTATCGGCTTCCCCTCCCGGATCAATGACAACTGCCTCTAACGTTTCCTCACAACCTAGAATATAACAGTTTGCCTGTATCGGACCGACTGTCAATGCTTTGATAATCAATATAACCCCCTCTCAGTAAATACGCAAAATTCAAATTAGAACTTAGTTCGCTTTGCTCATCCGCCGGAGGCGGAGAATAATGGAAGGATGGGCACGCAGTGAAGCTTTAGCGCTATATTGGTTACATTCGTGTTCCATCCAGTTGAAAAATAACACTGAAGTTATACGTTTTTGATCATTATTCCATGATTCCAACATTCCATCTAGACGGCATAAAACCAGGGTCGTTAAAAGATGCATGGTTTCAATATATTATCTAAATTCCGAGACGTGAATTTACGGCCCCGTATTCGCAGGCTCACGATGGTTTTCGTTTTTTTCGCAGGCAATACGAATGCTGTCGACAATTCCGTTGATAAAGGCTCCTGAATCTTCGGCGCCGAATTTTTTTCCGATATCAATTGCTTCGTTAATAGAAACTTTCGGTGGGATATCCTCACAGAAGAGGATTTCATAAACCGCAATCCGCATGACATTCCGGTCCACGCCGGACATGCGATCGAGCTTCCAGTTCCTGGAAAATCGTTCAATCAAACGATCTATCTGAGGCATGGCCTGAATCACACCATCGACAAGCTTCAGGAAAAAAGGGCGGCTCTTTTCCGGCGGATTGAAGTTATCGCAGAATCGCTGCAGCATTTTCTGCGATACGTCCTGATTCACATCCATACAAAAAAGAGCTTGCAGAGCAAGCTCTCTGGATCTGCGACGATGCCCCATAACTATGCCTTGGCGATACGATCCATTAAATCGGCCATTTCAACTCCGGCCATTGCCGCGTTCCATCCCTTGTTGCCGGATTTGGCACCGGCGCGTTCAATGGCCTGCTCGATGGTATCGGTGGTTACCACCCCGAATATGATCGGAATCTCGGAATCCAGGCTGACCTGCGCCACCCCTTTGCTCACTTCGGCACTGACATAATCAAAGTGCGGCGTGGCCCCGCGGATCACCGCGCCGAGGCAAATCACTGCATGATACCGACCCGTGCCGGCCAGTTTTTTGGCTGCCAGGGGAATCTCAAAGGCGCCCGGCACTTTCAGGACGTGAATATCTCCCTCCTTTGTCCCGATGCGCGTGAGTGCATCCAGAGCACCGCCCAAAAGCTTTTCGGTAATGAAATCATTGAAGCGGCTGACCACGATTCCAAACCGTTTACCCTTTCCGATAAGCTGGCCTTCAATTATTTTCGACATTTCATTTCCTCCTGATTAGGTAAGACGTCTTCTCCAGGCAGCGTCAACCATCTCTGATCTGGCACAAAGATCCGGGTTTATTAATAACCTATACGAACAACTTGTGCCATCATGTATGTGCCGATGGATCCATCTCATGCTCGCTGTCGATATGGAGCAGGTGTCCCATCTTCAGTTTTTTACATTCAAGGTAACATCGATTGTATTCGTTCGGTTCGACCTCGATTTGGATCTGCTCAACAATTGTCAGACCGTAGCCTTCAAGTCCGATCATTTTTTTAGGATTGTTCGTCAGTAGGCGCATCTTTCTCACACCGAGATCAACCAGCATCTGGGCGCCCAATCCGTAATCGCGCAGGTCGTCTTTAAAACCGAGTTTCCGGTTGGCCTCAACAGTATCAAGCCCCTGATTTTGCTGAAGGTCATAAGCCTTCAGCTTATTTACAAGTCCGATTCCCCGACCTTCCTGGCGCAGGTACAGAATCACCCCGGTACCCTCTTTTTCGATCATGCCCATGGCCCTGTGCAGCTGGTCACCACAGTCACAGCGCATGGATCCGAATATGTCCCCGGTCATACACTCTGAATGGACCCTTACCAGTACCGGTTTTTCCGGATCGATCTCTCCCTTCACCAGTGCAATGTGAAGCAGGTGATCCACATCGTTTTCAAAAGCGATCATCCTGAATTCGCCGCCGTAGGCTGTGGGGATCATTGCATCGGCCGATCTGTGAACGAACGATTCGTTCAACATCCGGTATTCAACAAGGTCTGCGACGGTACAGATTCCGACACCGTGAGTTTCGCTGAATTTTTCCAGGGCCGGCATTCTTGCCATGGTTCCATCCTCGTCCATGACTTCACAGATGACCCCGGCCGACTTTAAACCGGCGAGCCGGGCCAGGTCGACGGATCCTTCGGTTTGACCGACGCGGACCATCACACCGCCCTCCCGGGCTTTAAGCGGGAATATGTGTCCCGGGCGAACCAGATCGCTGGGTTTCGCATCATCGGCCACCGCGGTAAGAACCGTGGTGGCACGATCTGCAGCCGATATGCCGGTGGTCACGCCGCAGCGCGCTTCGATGGACACGGTGAATCCGGTCTGAAAAGGCGAGGTGTTATGATCGACCATCATCGGAAGGTCCAGCCTGTCAATCATTTCGCCGGACATGGCCAGGCAGATCAGTCCGCGTCCGTACTTCGCCATAAAGTTGATGGCTTCGGACGTGACCTTTTCGGCAGCCATGCAAAGGTCGCCCTCATTTTCACGGTCTTCATCATCAACCAGGATAACCATGCGTCCTGCTTTAATTTCTTTAATTGCTTCATCAATCGTTATTTTCGGCATTTTCTATAAAAATCCTTTTTTTGCCAGAAACTGCAAATCAATGGCAGATCCGGCGTCTTGATTTTCTGTGCCCTTGCGAGGTGGTTGCGTAATAAACCGTTCTACATATTTTCCGATCATGTCGGTTTCGATATTCACCGGCTCACCGTCTTTCTTGACTCCGATCGTCGTCACCGCTGCCGTGTGCGGAATGACACTGACCTCGAAACGCTGTTCATCGCACTCATTTATGGTAAGGCTGATGCCATCAACAGCGACGGATCCTTTCCGGATCATATACCGGGAAAGGATTTCAGGCACTTCGAAAGTAACAATGGTTGCGTTCCCCTGCGTTCTTTTTTCTTTGATAATACCGATACCGTCTATATGGCCGGACACAAGATGCCCGTCGAGCCGATCAGACAGGCGCAGAGCCCGCTCAAGATTTACCCGATCGCCCGCTTTTGAGCTTCCCAGAGTCGTCTTTTCCAGGGTTTCGGGCGAAACATCCACCTCGAACCGGCTGCCCGCAATCACAACCGCCGTCAGGCAGGCGCCGCTCACTGCAATACTGTCGCCAATCCTGCTCTGCTCCAGCCCGAAGTCTGCCGTAATGGTCAGGCGTCGGCCCTGGCCGGATGACCTTACTGCAGTGATGGTTCCCAACCCTTCGATTATACCGGTGAACATGAAAAAACGTCCTGTAGTCCGTTTTTGATCTCTTCGATAGAGGAGCGTGCCGCCACGGCGGCACTCGAGGAGTGCCCCTTTGGGGCTCGAGGCAAAAAAGCCTCTAGCCCTGCTTTGCAGGGCGATCCTCAAGGACCCGTAGGGGACGATCCTATCGCTTGTCGATATACCCTTCAATCATCACGTCATCCCCGAAACGCCTGACACTGATATTCTTCAAGGGGATGCTGTCGCGCATTAAAACCGGTCCCGTCCCCCGGCAGATGGGTACACCGTCATCGCCCCCGAGAATCCTGGGTGCATAAAAAAAGATGACTTTGTCCACGATTCCATCTTTCAGGGCCGAAGCGATTACACGGCCGCCGCCTTCCACCAGCAGACTGGTAATCCCTGATGCACCGAGAACGTCCATCAGTGAATTCAGATCGATCAAACCGGATTTTACTGCAGATTGAATGATTTGAATGCCTTTTCGCTCCAACCTGTTTTTTTTCTCAGCTGAAATCCCCGGACCGGTGATGATCATGGTGTCGGCTCTGGAATCAAGCCGCATAATTTTCGCTTTATCTGAAATCGATAACCGGGTGTCCAGAATAATTCTTTTCGGATCCCGGCCCTTTGCACCGCTGAGCCGGGTCGTTAAACTCGGATCGTCTCTTTTAACCGTGTCTGCCCCGACCATAATTGCGTCGACCGCGTGGCGCAGCCGGTGGACAAAGGCCCTGGATTCTTCCCCTGAAACCCATTTTGAGTCCCCTGTTTTAGTGGCGATCCGCCCATCCAGGGTAGCCGCACATTTTGCTGTTACAAAAGGGCGCCCGGTTTTGACATACTTGACAAATACCTCATTCAGTTTTTCCGCCCGGTCTTCACAGACACCGGTTGTAATCCGGATGCCCTGCTGCTGTAAGAATTCGACACCGCCACCCTTAACATGGGGATTGACGTCCCGCATGGCAACAACCACATGCTGAATGCCGGCCGACAGAATTTTTCCCGTACACGGGGGGGTTCGGCCCGTATGATTGCACGGTTCAAGGGTAACATAAAGCGTCGCACCCCTGGCGGATTCACCTGCCGAATTGATGGCATTGATCTCGGCATGGGCTTTTCCGACCTTTTTGTGGTAACCCTTGCCAACAACCTGATCATTATTGACAACGACCGCGCCGACCATCGGATTGGGCGATGTATAACCCTGCCCCAGTTCCGCCAGGTCAAGAGCCATGTTCATGTAATCTTCATCGTTCATTTCTAACTCACAACGCGGAACTCGCAACACGGGTTACTGCTTGCTCAACAGACTCTTCAATTCAGAAACGAAATCGTTGACGTCTTTAAATTCTCTGTATACCGAGGCGAAACGAACATAGGCCACATCATCGAGCTCATGCAGTTTCCCCATGACCTTCTCACCAAGCGTGTGAGACGGGATTTCTTTTTCCCCGATCTCCCGCAGGTCGCGTTCAAGCTCGTCGATAAATTCCTCAATCACGTTCATACTGATATTGCGCTTTTCACAGGCCCTTTTTATGCCGGAACGTATTTTTTCCCGGGAAAAAACTTCTCGTCGCCCATCCTTTTTTATAATCATGATTGGAATTTCTTCAATATGCTCGTAAGTCGTAAATCGGCGGGTGCAGACCAGGCACTCCCTGCGCCTGCGAATAACATTTCCATCCTTGCTCAATCTGGAGTCGATCACCTTGTTGTCAATTTCGCCGCAATACGGACATTTCATGTGGTTCCTCCCTGCGTGCTGCTGTCGTATTTAATCACTTCAACCCCTGCCTCCTCAAACATTTCCTCGGACATAACATCCGCGTATCCCGTCTGATAACATATATTGTTGATCCCGGCATTGATGATCATTTTGGCACAAATCGAACAGGGCAAGTTGGTGCAGTAAAGCATGGCACCTTTGACAGACACACCGTGATAGGCTGCCTGAATGATTGCGTTCTGTTCAGCATGAATTCCCCGGCACAGCTCATGCCTTTCGCCCGAGGGGACATTCATGGTTTCTCTAAGACAACCGACCTCCAGGCAGTGCCTGATGCCTGACGGTGCTCCGTTGTAACCCGTGGTCAGAATGCGTTTGTCTTTGACGATGATTGCACCGACAGCACGCCGGGTGCAGGTAGACCGCTGCGCAACCAGAGAAGTAATATTCATAAAATAAGTATCCCAAGAGGGACGATTTTGCACCCGCGACATATCGTTTAAAAACCTCCTAACCCGGACTAAGTGCTCTAATTCCTAATTTTTATACCGTATGTTGGTTACTATTTTTTCACCACAGAGATCACAGAGCACACAGAGAAAAAATTAATTAATTTTGTTTGCCTCTGTGGTCTCTGCGGGCTCTGTGGTGAAGCTGTATTTTGGTCTACATTGATACTTTCATTATCTTATACGTGATCGTATTTATGAATA
>DAOVBC010000096.1 GCA_030670715.1 Deltaproteobacteria bacterium
CTCCATCGGAAACCGACCAAAGCCTCACAAAATCTCCGGTATTCAGTGACCGGTTGAATATCGCCAGGTAGGATTTTTCAGGAACCCCACCCAAAAATACGGCATTGGGAACGCTTTCCATGCGAGACGTTAAGAAACACATCCAATGCCCGGCCATTGTTAAGGAATCGCAGTCCTGATCATCATCAATGGCCACAAAAAGTTCATGATTCTCTAAAAGCATCCCGGTACGCTTCTCAATTTCACGGCTGCGATGTGGCATCATATTTTTTTCAGGGTCATTATCCCGGCTGTGGTCACTTAAGCGGCTGTCGGCAAAGGCCGACCATTGCCGGGACGGCAGTTTGATCATGCTGATATCGGTTTCCAGTTGCTTTAAATCCGCAAAGCGTCCGGAAGTGATATATTCGATCTGCTTCCAGGTATCTTCAAGCGCAAATGTCAAAAGGTGCCAGTTTTCTTCCCATCCGGAAAGTGTTCCAACCCCCATAATCATCAACGGATAAGGCCGACCCGCGCGGTCACTGCTGTCGCGCCCGACACCACAGGCGATATATCCTTTTCGTATGTCCTTGGCCCAGAAGCGCCAAGAGCAAAATGTCGAACCTGTCCGGTTCCGGGAGAGCAGTTTTTGGTACCCTTTCTCGATCCAACCGGCAAAAGCATTTACCAGCGGTGCATTGGAGCCCAGCCGAAAATAGTCCATCGCTGCGGGATGTTTTCCCATGGCAGACCATTCCCAGGAATGCTTCAGCTTTATGGATCCCAGCATGCTACAATTTCCTCCGGCACCCTTCCAGGGCCGGCGCGCAAAAGGCCGAGAACCGGCCGGTGCCCTGTAAATTGGTATTTGGCTCTGATGTATCGAATGCCCATTCGTTTGAGATCGGCGGCTTCGTCGGGAAATTCAGCGGGATAAAAGGTGCGGACGCCTTTATCAAAATCCTTCAAAAACTTCGCGAATGCTATATTCCCGCTGTATTTCCGGGTTAAAACCAGATTAGCGATTTTGATCCTGAATGTAACATCGCCGCAGTCCTGTGGCGACCACTTAAAACCTTTCCTGACCGGGTAATTCAGATTCACCAGCTGCAGGGTTCGGTCGGCACATTGCATCTTCAGCTCCGTGGCGTGGGGTATCACGGACGCTTCTTTGTTGGCTCCGGTCGGTTCCCCCATTATGGTGACCGTGTAGCTGGCCTGGACCGGATGCACCGATCGGGATCCTTTGTTTAAAAAGGAAAAAAAAGACTTGTCAAACGGTACGCTGTGCCCCAAAATTTCTTTCTCATAGAAACCTTTTTTGAAGCTGCTGGCAATAAACGGCTTGGCGGGCCCTTTGACAAATTTTTTGGCATAGCCGTTCTGATCCAACAAAAGCTTAAGGAGTGTATTTCGATCGGCAACCCCCTGTACCTCCAAAAGAACGTCCCTTTCCCAGATTTTCTGCAGCTGGCAGGCGGTTTCTCTGGAGACAAAGGCCAGGAAATACTCCAGAGGCCCGTGCACCAGTTTCCAGAATAATTCACGATCCGGCCCGGGATCAGCCAGGGTCGACCTGAGCTGCTCCAGCGCTCTGCGTCCGGCAAAGTAGGGAGTTTGACTCGTGGCCGGATCATCGTTATAGATGGCTGACGCCGTCTGGAAGGCCGTCGCACGCGATGCGGAAACCGGCGCCATTTCCGCCAGCGCATCCTGATAATCCCGCAACACCTGAGCCGCAATGAGCTTTGACTCTAAATCCCCCGCTTTTATGCCGGTTTGCTTTTCAAGCTTGGCAATCTTCTTTTCCACCTTTTGAGCGGCCTTTGTTAATATCCCCGGCTTTTCGTCTTTGGTTTCTTTCAGGGTTGCCGCCTTTGCCCGGGTCGTCTTGAAATTGTAAACAAGCTGAAGCCAGGACGGCAGCTCCGAGCTTCCGGAAAATGGTTCCATCTCTTCGGCAATGCGATCCAGCAAATCGAAATACGGATTTTGATCGGCCGCCATCAGTGAGGCCACCCGGCGCCATTCCGCTTTGCCCTTGAGACGCTCGGTCCCGTGCGGAAATACGAGCACAAAGTCATGCCAGGTGGTGAAATATGATTTGCGGTACCAGGTTTGGAATTTCAATTTTTTGCCGGCAATGATCATGGGATCGATCAGGGAGGATTCGATCTCTTTTAGAAAAGCATCGATCTTCGTTTTTCCCTTTAGGGTAAATGCCGGCGCAACGCTCCGCGCGTCCTTAACAGCCAGACTTCCTCCCCAAAAATCCTGCAGGGTTAGATGAGATAGGGCCGGATCAAGATTTATCCATGTGACCACCCAATTTAAATTGGCATTTTTCAGCGTCAGGATGTGCCTTAACAAGATTCGCAGTTCATTCATCTCCTGATTCAAAACGCTGGTATCCTTGCGCCAAGCTACGTAATAAAAATATAAATCGGTAAGCTTCTGCCCGATTTCAGGAATGACCTCCTGACCGGCTGACTGTAATGTGCGTTCATAGGACGGCTGAGGCCTTGCTCTGAGAGACGCCAGTTTTTCATTTTCCAGCCGGGCGCCCAAAAGATTAATGCGACGGACGAGTTGGGCGGCATGTGCGCCGATGACCGCTTCAGACGTCGATGCTGAAAATTGTGTGATCGTCTCGGCTATGCTGCGGTTATGCTTCAGTAAGAGGCCGTTGTAATACTGCTTGCAGTATTCGGTTTTAAGTTCGCGTTCGACCTCGATGCTCTCAGATAATCCAAATCGGGGAATCCACCATCCGCGATTCTGATCTTCAACCTTGAGTATTGCCTGACGAAATCGATTCATGCTGATCACATCGGCGACGATTTCGTTCTGAAAAACAACCGGTTTGGACAGCGCCTTGGAAACCTCCTTCATGATCATCAAATTCTTGGCAAATGAAAAACTCAGCAACCCGCAAATTGCAATGGCGACTGCAAGCCACGCCGCCAGACCGAGATGTTGGCTCAGTCTGCTCCACTCCAGGGTGCGCTGGGTGGGAGCAGCATACAAGCCCCTGTCCGCCGGCATTATTCGGGAAAAAAAGTCGTGCAGGAATAATCCCCGGCTGGTTCCGGGCAAGACGTCGCGCTCGTCAATCAAACCGAGTTCTTTTAAAAAATGGGAATACGGGCTGCCTTCCTGTTTCCCGCTGCTGAAATACAGCCCCCTGACAATGGGTGTTTCCTGGTAGGTTGTTTCCTGAAAGCCGCCCTTCACAAAGGCTTTCAATCCGGTTTTCAGACGTTCAAACTCATCCGGAAAAAGCAGAAGGCCGGGATCAACGGCTTTGGCTTTGGATTTATGAAAAAGGAGCAGCCGCAGTTCTCGCAACCGTTCCGCGAGGGAATGGATGGAACCTTGCGTGAAACCCTCGACATCGGTTGAGGATTCCTGGTTCACGGTACCCATGGCCTGAGCCAGCGCTTGTTCGGGAAGCATGTCGCAGAAGCTGGTCATTCCTTGAACCAAATCACACTTGGTTACCAGAACATATACCGGAAATTTGGCTCCCAGCACGTGCATCAGCTCATCGACGCGCCGGCGGATATTTCGACCTTCCTCCTCAAGTTCGTCCGGACCAACGGATGCCAGTTTATCAGCCGCAATGGTTACGACCAGCCCGTTGATGGGCTCTTTCCTTCTGAACTTTGCCAGCAAACCCAGAAACTTCTGCCATTCGTCCTTATCCCGACTATCATCAACACGAACGGCATACCTGCCCGCGGTGTCCAGGATAATGGCCTGCTCAAAAAACCACCAATCACAGTTCCGGGTTCCGGAGATTCCGGACGTCCGGCTGACCTCAGCAAACGGAGAAGACAGCCCGGCACTCTGAATCGCAGTTGTCTTGCCCGAGCCGCTTTCGCCGATAACCAGATACCATGGCAGGACGTACAGCGGATTACCGTATTTCTTGAGGTGAGAACTCCTAAGGGCCGTCATGGCCTGCTTCCATTTTTCTTGCAGTTCTATTGCACCCTCTTTATCTCTGTCACTGAGAGTGGCGCGGTAGGTTTCATCTTGCTCAATGACCTGCTGCACGAAGCGCTGCTCACGTCGCCGGATCCAGATTTTTTTCAGCAGCACGAAGCCGAGTGCCAGCCCAAACAGTCCTAAAAGAATGAAAACACCTACCCACCAGGCCCACCCGATGCTCACCACCAGCCAGAATACCAGCCCGATAAATAATAAAATCGCCACCGTGAACAAGAAAATTTTAAAAAGTTTCCATAGCATTTGCTTCATTTACAGCACCGTGCTCAAGAGATTCTCGCCGATATTATTGAGAATAAACCGATAAATCAGAAACAACGCCAGGTAAAGCACCGCGGGAGATGCAATCCCCACCAGGATAATCGGAGAAAGACTGCGTTTACGACGTTGGGGTCTGGGTTGACCCGAAGGCCGGGGATAGGCTTGCGCAAACAACTCGCCTTTATCAAGGGCAGGCAGCCCCGTAGAGCTACCCGTCAGAACTTTTAAATTGGACGTCTTCAATTGCTCCAGGAGAAAATCATCACCCTCATGGATATAACGTCCGCTGAATCCCATAGCGAGACACAGGTAATAAACCTCGCGCACATAATTTTGATGAGGACCGAGCGTATTTAAGTGCTCAAAAAAAAGTTCACCGGCATCCGTGGTTTGAAAGTGGGTTCGTTGAAGCTGTTGCCGCTGCCATTGCTCTTTCTCATTCCACGCAGAGCTCAAAATTACTTCATCCATCCATGCAAAGATGGCGAACGTTGCATGGTCTGCATCTTCTTTGGGAATGCCTT
The DNA here is from genome assembly GCA_030670715.1 of Deltaproteobacteria bacterium. GTDB lineage: Bacteria > Desulfobacterota > Desulfobacteria > Desulfobacterales > SG8-13 > DAOVBC01. Next base: position 4,779 of record DAOVBC010000096.1, read on the forward strand.
TGCTCTGCAGACAGGCATCGGCCTGGGAGACAAGGCGATCGATATCCGATCTGACCTGGTCGAATGCAGGCTGTTTTGTGTTGACGTTTTTCTGGAAATAGGCCGCGAAAGCCAATAGTTCTATGAAGCAGTCGACGATTCGCATGCTTAGGTTCTCCCTACAACCATGAGTTCAACTTTCAGATCCTCCGGAGCTGTATCCCAGTACAGGGCAATATTGTGGCCCTGCCGGATCTGCGCCCACTGGTCGCTGTGATGATCAATCCGGCAGTAAATCGCGCGGGCTCTGCGGGGAATTTCCTGGGGCGGATCAGAAAGGTGTTCCATTTTTATACCCGGAAGCGCCCGGGCGATCAGCAATGGTAACGATTCTCTAGAACTCAATTTTGAGATACCCTCCAGCGACTGCAGCACGAATTGAGGGTCTGTTTCTGTTTCAAAAACCAGATAAAAGCGGTTACGACCTTCAAATATATCGGGCGCCAGCTCCGCAGCATAATAGGTCCCGTCGTACAGCAGCTCAAAGGCATATTCGGGCCCTGCCGTTATCTCATCCAGCAGTTGCGTTATCGTTGCAGCGGCCCCGGAAAAACAATCCCAGAGATCGCGGTGGTTATAATCCGGAACATTTTGACTGCCATCCGCCACCGCGCCCATGACATTGAACTGCTCCGAAAACGCGGAGAGTTCTCCGATCATCTGTTTTAAAATCCCGTAAACATCCCAGGGATGGGGGTGGTCGGAAGCCAAAGCATGCTCCAGCAGAGGGATGTAACGATTGAGGGATCTGAGCGCCAACAAATAGACCGTGTCCCTGGCGCCGAATTCCGCGGTTTGTATCCCCCGGTCCCGCTTAAAAGATTCCAGCTGGCGGCCGCGGGATGCGATTTGATCTTTGATATCCACAATCAGCCGCAACAGGAGTTGCGAACTCTTAACCGTTATGGCCGGCGGGATGAATTTTTCGGACAGCGCCACACCCTCGCCTATTCTTTCCAGCTGCGCAATCGGAATAAGATGATATTCCCCGAGCTGATCTTTTTCCGTCTCCCAGAAAACCTTCAGCAGATAGTAAAGCCGCTGAACCTGGGCCGGGGGACCGTTGTGGTGTAAATCCTGAATTTCTTCGGGGTCAAGCGTCGTAACAAACCGCGTATTGATTTCGTCAAGATTGGATAAGCGTGAAGTAACGGAAACATTTTCCCCGAATTCATTCCATTTTTTTATTCCTATATATACGGTAAACGGTTGGCCGCCTTCCACCCAGGCCTCGTCAAACGAACGGGCCTCGATAATCCCATTGTCCGGCAGGGCGACATAGGTCATATCCGGGAATATGAAATTGCCCCTCGCTAAATTAAATGTGCGGTTGTCCAGTGCAGCGGTCTGGATTTCCATCTTCCCGATGCCCCAGGGATACGGGCAGAGATACCGATAAACGGGGGTCATCAGGGATTGAACATGCAAGTCCGCCAACTGCAAATGCTGGGGCTGTAAAAACAGGCCTTGATGCCAGAAAAGTGGTCGCTCCATAATGAGATACCTTATCACCTACTTAATTTGTTGAGGTCCCAGTTTAAGATCGATCTCCAGGGTATCCAGCTTTTTCTTTTTGGTACGCAGGATAATCCCTTTTTTTTCGATAACGACCGGGATTTCGTGCAGGCGCACGATTCTTTCCCGCTCAATCAGGTAATAACCGGCCGCCACGGCAACGTAGCGGGCCCCTTGGGAGCGGTCCAGATTAATTGTGTTATTTTGACCCGGTTGAACAATTAATTTTTTGGCAGCGGCGACGCTGGCGTCAAAAAGCCCGCATTCCAACAATCGATAAAGCCCTTCCTGATCGCCGGCCAGCTGGTTGAACGCATTGGGCTCATTGAGCTGATAGACGCATATCAGAAGGGTATGGGGTTTGCCGTCACTGAGATTTAACTGAGCATCGGCCTGCATGTGAATTTTGATGGCGTCTTTCTCATAACCCAATTCAGGTGGTGGCAGTTGCTTGGACGCACAGGACCAAATCAGAAAAATCGATACCAACCCACTCAATGCAGAGATTACCTTTTTCAATTTTCCGCCTCCTTACTGGTTGAATATTTTTTGGCAATTCTTTTCAAATTCCCTCAGGAGCTCTTCAATGTACCGGCCGGAGTCCACCCACTTTTTAAATGCATCGTATTTTTGGACATACTGTTCAAATCGTCCGGCCTTACGCAGACTGCCGAATTTTAAGCCACCGCGGGTGGAAGCAGCAATCCGGTCCGGTTCCAGTTCGGCCAGAATTTCTTTCATTTTTTTTTCGGCAGCAAGCTTAAACGCCTGTTGTGCCGTCAAAAATGCCTTGTTAATTTGACCGAGGTAGCTTTCCAGGGAGCCGGTTGTGTGATTGTCTCCTTCGAGATGGAAACCGATCATCTGCCGTATGGTCTCTACGCCTTCGCGTTCACCCAGGAATGTCCTGTTGATAACACTCACCAGCTGATTTAACATATCAAATATGGTGTTGAGTGAATCGGCCAGCCGCTGCAAGAGTTCGCCTGATGAAAGCTCGGCCTGCGAAACCTTTTTCCCCAAAAGGAACGAAAAAATCCGGGTTAGGACCTCCTGATCCACGTTTACATTTTCTAAACCTCGAGCATCATGCTGCCCAAATTTGCTCGCGAGTTCATCCAAAATTTTAATCTTTTCAGCACTCGGTACACCGGTCAGCGAGCTTTCAAGAAACGCTTCGATGAGATTTTCAGCCCCCAGCCGGTCTGAATGATAGATCTGCCGGATGCTGTCTGCCAGTTGATCCATACGATGCAGTTCAGCCATGGTCTTTTTTCCGGCCTTTGGGTTTCTTTGGGTCAATGATCACCGTCTCCGGCAAGTCATCGACTTCATCTTTCTTACGGGGTGTTTTTTTCTCAGCCCGCCCCGCTTTGCGTTCTTTTGAAAGGCTCTGTTTAGTGGGGTGTAACCCGTCGTCTCCCGCCGCGCGTTTCTGATCAGAATCAATTTGTGAAGTCGCAGGTTTCTGCGAAGAAATGATTACGGTTTCCGGAATATCGCTCTCCCGTGGTTCATCAGGAATGGGCTTTTGAGTTTCAGAAACATCGTGAGTCAAAATAACCGT
>DAOVBC010000163.1 GCA_030670715.1 Deltaproteobacteria bacterium
GATTCGAAAAGATCAGAGAAAGAATCATCAAGCAGGGTGAGAAGAAAAAGAAGGCGATTATTGAAGGGGCTCATCTGGAAAGTAAGATTCTGCTTCAAGAGGCCAAAAGAAGGATCGATAATCAGATTTCAATGGCAAAAAAGAAGTTTCGGGACGAAATGATAGACAGAGCGATGGACATCGTTGTTGAAAAGCTTCCCCGCGAGATGACCGATCAAGACAACCAGAGATTTTTAAAACAATATCTCGATAGTACCCGAACAGAATAACCGTATGTGTTCACGGCGTGCGTTTCCGCGAATAACGATATTGGTGGAGTGGCTTCGTCATTGAAATGACCAGACACGACGCACGGCCTTTATACGGCAGGCCTATAATGAAGATATCGGCAATCCGATCAACTATGATATGGTGATTAACACTGGTAATATGTCAATCGAGTGTGCAACTGAGGCCGTTATTGCGGCGGTCAGGGATTGCCGCCGATCTACCACTCAGTAAAAAGCCGTTACTCTTCCAGAAATCGACACATTTCCTCAAAATTAATCCTGGACGTCAGATCCAAACTCAAGGGAGTCACTGATACTGCCTGCTGATTTGTGAAAGCATGGATGTCGGTACCCGAAACAAGGGATGAAGGGCACAAATCTATAGTTGTTTTTGCATCGGAAATCCGACTCTTAAGGGACGGACGTGACAACACTGATGAGTAGTACGGCTGATGCGCCAGCCGCGTCAAGCGCCATGGTGTCCGTTCATTCGCGGTCTCTGGTATATCGATCTTCAAAACATCAACGTCTAAGGGTATTTTTCCAGACAACAGGATCTTGGAGAAATGCTTGAGGAAATATGCCGCGACATTCCAATTCTGTTCCGTATATTCACGATGTGATTCAATATCGGTTTGCTTTGATACGGCCAGGGCGGGCACGCCATGGCTTGCCCCCTCCAGGGCAGCTCCTATGGTCCCGGAGGTACTGATGTTTATGCCTAAGTTTTCGCCGTAGTTGATTCCGGAAACAACTAGATCGGGCTTCTTCTCATTGTATAATACACGCATGCTGTGTTTTACAGCCATAGCGGGAGAGCATTCGCAATGGTATGCCCTAACGCTCATACCTCTGATCTCGAAAGGTACAGGCATCAAGGCCGCCTCTGGATTACCCTGAAGACTTCGTCCCATACTCGTTTGCTGCCTGCGAGGAGCAACGACCACAACTTCTCCTAGATCAAGGACCGCCTCAACCGCTGCTCGTAAACCCGGAGAGAATATCCCATCATCGTTGGTGACCAGAATTTCAGCTAATCTCAACATAAACATCTTCTCGATTTTTCCCTGAAATTTTCAGACTAGTGGGTTTCCCGGGGCACCCGATCCGAAACAACCAATTCGGCCGGAGGGTTTTTGGTGGCATTGCGGTTAAAGAATTCAGCTGTTTTCATTCCAAGCCCCGCCGGGACATGGACAAAATGTCGGCCGGAGGGTAGATAGTCTCTGAGAAAATGCGGATTGAGCTCTTTGAGGTCCTTGAAATCAGCGCCTAGGGTCAGGGCCAGATCCATCAGGTCAACCGGCCTTTTCAATCGGACTTTCACGGTGTCATACCGATCCGGACGATAGTGACCGTTGCGGGATAACCTGTAGCCGTAATGGGTAGGGTTTTCCATAATAATTTTAATCGCAGCAATGCGAAAGATATAGCGCTCTGTTTCCAGCGGCAGATTAAGGCGGTAATAGTCGTCTGTTTGTTGTGCCCGAATGGATTTTCTAAGACGGGTTTCTCCCCCGTTGTAAGCGGCCATCGCCAGGGACCAGGAGCCGAATTTATCGTGCAGGCGGCGCAGGTTTTTAAGGGCCGCCTCTGTGGAACGTTCAAAACTGAGACGCTCATCGATTACACCGTCCCGACGCAGACCGTTGCTCCTGGCCGCTATCGTCATAAACTGCCATGGGCCGCGGGCTCCCTTATTGGATCGGCTGTAGGTGATCAGCGCACTTTCAGCAACGGCCAGATACTTCAGGTCATCCGGCATACCGGCTTTAGCCAGTTGTTTTTCAATATACGGAAAATAGCGTCCCGCCCGCTTGAGATACATGTACACCTGGGCCCGATCCCAGACCGTGATATTGAATTCGCGGTCGAGCATTTCCCACACCCGTCGGTTTTCAAGGGGCATCGGTTCGCCGCACAGGGTGAGCGTTTCCGGCAGGTTCAAATCGTAAACCACCGGTATGGCCGGCCCCGATCCGATTTCCTTTCCGGCCGGCGGAAGAGGTTTGGCCGGCGTGTTGTTGTCGATAAAATTGGCCGTTAACATTCCCGCAGCAAAAATCAGAATGGCGAACATGACTATTTGAAGTGGTTTATTCATTCAGTTGTAGAAATTCCGAAATGTTTAATTATGATGTCTTCGGTTTCAGCATAATCCTGGCATCAGCCACGATGCACTGATCGCCGGTACATTTAACCGGGTTGAGGTCAATCGATTCGATCTGATCCTCAAGATCCATCAGCAACCTTGAAAAGCGAATCATCAACCGGGTGAGTTGCTCGCTATCGACCGGATCAGAACCCCGGTAACCGGTCAGCAGCCTTTTACCCTTCAAACCGTTTACCATGGACCGGACGTCTGTTGCCGTTATCGGGGCCATCCGTATTACGGTGTCCTGATAAATTTCCACACCGGTGCCGCCGATGCCGAGCAGGACCACCGGTCCGAACTGGTAGTCTATTTTAGCGCCGACGATCAATTCAAGCCCGGTAACCATTTCCTCGATCAGTATGCCGGCAAAACCTTCAAAAGTGCTGTACCGGTTAAACGTATCGACCAGCCGCGTTTTATCTTTAATCCCGACCGTCACACCGCCCGCATCCGATTTGTGGATGATTTTTGGTGATACAATTTTGGCCACCAGCGGGTACTGGATGTTTGCCGCCGAGTCGGTGGCCTCACGCAACGTTGTCGCCCAGCTGAATCTGGGGACCTGTATTCCGGCCAGTGACAGCAGGCGCTTGGCCTCGGGCTCCAGTACCCAGCCCGCTTCTTGAGAACCGTGCAGAATGCCCTGCATTTCATTGTTCAGCATGGCCGGCACCTCCTCAACGCTTCAACCATCAAAACCGCACCGTCAATGGATGAAGACACCGGGACATTGTTGAGTTCAAAGCCTTCGATCAGCATCCGGTATTTTTCCTGGTGGGGTACATATGCAACCAGGGGCTTACCCTCCCGATGATAGACATAGCTTAACCGCGCCCCGAGGTCCGAACTGATTCCAGGGGAATAGGGCAAAAGCAAAATGATGACACAATCGATCTCCGGTGCGCTGCTCAAGCCGCCGGCCGCGGCCACAAAGTCGTCATCCGTCGCGCTGCCGGTGAGATCCACGGGATTGGAAAGCGAAGCAATCGGCTGTACGCTCGGGGATAATTGTTGCCGGATGTGCTGCTGATTATCTTCCGAGAGTCTGGGTATGGTCAATCCGTAGGCTGAACACACATCGGTTGCCAGCGCACCGTGGCCGCCGCTGACCGTGATGATGCCCACTTTGCCCTCCACCGGCTTTTGATAGCAGCTCAACGACTCACAAAAGGAGACCATTTCAAATTCGTTACGGGCCTCTGCGATTCCATGCTGAGCAAGTACTTCGGAAAAAACACGGTAGTCACCGGCCAGAGATGCGGTGTGACTGGAGACGGCCCGGCTGCCCTCGGCAGTTTTGCCCGCCTTCAGCACGATAATCGGTTTGGGAACTTCGGCCGCGGCCTGAACAAATGTGCGGCCTTCATTTTTTTCAAAACCTTCAACATAAAACGTGATTACCGAAGTGCCGGGATCCGTTGCCAGGTAGGTGAGCAGGTCAAGCTCACGGATCAACGCCTTGTTGCCGATGCTCACCGCCAGCGATAATCCGACGCCCTGTCCGGCGAACTTGACCATCTGGTCCACCAGCACACCGCCGCTCTGACTGATAATGGCAACCCTGCCGGGGTCGGGACGGACCAGACGTTCGCCGGGCAGGAAAAAAGTGTCGAATCGGGCAGGTGCATATATACCCAGACAGTTGGGGCCGATAAATGGGAAATTCGCCTTGCGGGCAATGGCAACCAGTCGATTCTGCAGATCCTCGCGGCCGATTTCTGAAAATCCGCCCGAGATGACCGTTGCGCTGCCGACATCGTTTTGAATGCAGCTCTCCATAATATCCGGAACAAATTCGGCCCGAGCGGCGATTACGGCCAGATCGATCCGGGTCGGTATTTCAGCGATACCGGTATATACCGTGTCGCGCTGGAGCCTGCCTCCCCGGGGGTTAACCGGATAGACTTTGACCGGATATCTCAGGTGAATTTTGTTGTAGATGACATTCGCCGGATGGCGATCGTTGCTCAACGATACACCGATAACGGCGATGGTTTTCGGTTTAAAAAGAGGTGTAAAGTCCAATTAACCCCCAAACTTTCGAAATTCCAAATTTAATTCTACCCGGTTAGAGCGTAAAATACAATTTTAAATCATCCGTGGCATTTTGTCAATTTGTTCGTATTACAATGTATTGCCCGGTCGCCCGCCTGTGCGGAAAAATGGCGGGCGGGCATGGCCGGCGGGTTTCCGGCAACGCGTTAAAATTGAGTAAATTATTTGACAGACCCTGCCGGTATGATCATATTTGAGTCATTTAAAATGCACCTTTCATCGCGGCTTGTTGAAAGGGAATGTGAAACCTGGACCAATAAAATCATGAAAGGAGTAAGCATGGAAATAGAATCTTTTACGGCGCAGGATCTTTTTGGATGGGTCACCGGCAGGGAACCCTTTCTTTTGCTGGATGTTCGCAATGATGTTGAATTCGGCAGGTTTAAAGTGGAGGGACCCTACCCGTTTGAAATGGTCAATGTGCCTTATATGGAATTTGTCGAGCATGAAGAGGAAAGTGTTGCCAGGGTGCCCCGGGGCAAAACAACCCGCATCGTTTGTGCCAAAGAGGGGTCGGCCAAGTTTGTGGGGGAAATACTGGTCAACAATGGGTTCGACAATGTGGTCTACATGCTCAAAGGGATCAAGGCCTGGGGTAACCTGCTTGCCCCCGTTCGCGTGGCCACCGATAACGGATATGAACTGTATCAATTCAGGCGTCCGGGCAAGGCTTCCTGCAGCTACGGTCTGGTTTACGGAAAGGAAATGATGGTTTTTGATCCGGCAAAGAATATTGCCGCCTACCAGGCTTTTGCCGATGATCGCGGTTGTGCGATTACCCACACGTTTGAAACCCACCGCCAGGCCGACTATATATCGGGAAGCCCGATGCTGCTTAAATCCACGGGTGCTGCTATTATGGCGCCTGAACCGGATTTTAAGGAAGCCCGCTTTCATTATACCCCGGTGCGCGACGGCGACGTGTACTCTTTTACCGGCGGCGGCCCTGAAGTGAAGGCCATCCACACACCCGGCCATACCCCTGGCAGCACCTCATATCTTGTCGACGATAAATTTCTTATCGCCGGCGACACGGTTTTTATTTATTCGATCGGCCGCCCCGACCTGGGAGGTATGGCCGAGGAATGGTCCCGGATGCTTTTTAACACCATGACGGAGAAAATTCTGACCATGGACAGCGCGATCAGCGTTTTGCCCGGCCATTATATGGATTGGCAGGAAGCTAATAAATTATTGACCTTTGTTGCCCCGCTGGGAGAAGTCATCGATAAAAATGCCGAGATCTATAACATCAAAAACGAAAAAGAATTTTATGCTTTTATCAAGGCCAATATACGGCAGCAACCTGAGGAATACGCCAAGATCCGTGAAATCAATGCCGGTCTGGTGGAAGTGGATGAAGAGAAACAGGATATACTGGACCTTGGTAAGAACGAGTGCGCGGCCAGCGCCATGGGGCATTAGACATTGCCTCAACATTCTAACTG
>DAOVBC010000018.1 GCA_030670715.1 Deltaproteobacteria bacterium
CCTGTTTCACTGCATCAATACGTTTGCCGATGGTGATGCCCTGCCGGTAAAAGCAAGGGATCGTGTCAAAATCGAAGCCATCAAGCTGCCCTGCTCAAGCATGGTTAAGGATGTCTTTCTATTGCGCGCCTTTGAAGCAGGGTCGGATGCGGTGATCGCAATGGTCTGCCCGGAAGGGGTCTGCCGTTATGTGGAAGGCAATCTAAGGGCCAAAAAAAGGGTGGCCTGGGTTAAAAAGCTGCTGGATGAGATAGGGATTGACGGCCGCCGTCTCCTGCTTGCCAATATTCCTGCAGGAGATGAAGATGCCGCGGTTCGTGTAATAGAGGAGACTCTGTCTGCGCTTGCCGAGATAGGCCCCAGTCCGGCCAAATAATTCAGGGGTTGGGGAGTTATTTTGAAGTGAGAGCTCCATGAATTATCAGCGCATCACCGGGCATACTCATGCATATGGGTTCGTAAAGATAGATCAGGGTATGGGACATTAAATCAATAAGTTAGGCGCGCATTGAGTATTCTGGCATTGATGAAATATCTCAATAATTCGCTGTTCTTTCTTAACGAACCCTAATACATTCAGACAGTGCCCGGCGATGCGCTGATAACTCATTCCGCTCTAATCGTGGTTTAACGATAAAAACATCCCGATCCCTTATATAATTAGAAACGACCAATAACATATATTGGTAGAATGGAGAGAATCGATGATCGTGGGAGAACAGAAACCGATAGAGGAAATCAAGGAAATTGTAGCACCGTATAAAAACATTCTCATTCTGGGATGCGGCACGTGCGTCAAAACCTGTTTTGCGGGCGGTGAAGATGAGGTTGCCGTTCTGACCTCAGCGCTGCGGCTCGCATTCAAAAAAGACGGTCACAAGATCAATATCGAAGAGCATACGGTAGAGCGCCAGTGCGAGGATGAATTCATCCATGAGGCTGCCGAAGCCGTTGCCCGCAATGATGCAACCCTGTCGCTGGCCTGCGGCGCCGGTGTGCAGGCGGTTGCCCGGCGGTTTGTAAAAGCGCCGATTCTGCCGGGGGTTAATACGACGTTTATGGGTGTTTTGGAAAAGCAGGGTCTCTTTACAGAAGAATGCTCCGGCTGCGGCAATTGCGAGCTGGATATATTCGGAGCCGTCTGCCCCTTTACCCGCTGTGCCAAAAAACTGTTGAACGGCCCCTGCGGAGGGTCCCAGGAAGGTAAATGTGAAGTCAATTCGGAAACGGATTGCGCTTGGCACCTCATTATCGAAAGACTCACGGCTCTGGGGCAACTGGACAACCTGCGGACTTACATTTCACCCAAAAATTGGAGTCCCAGCCTTTCGGGTGGACCCAGAAAATTAGTCAGAGAGGATCAGGTAATATGAGTACTCAATCACCCGGACGTTTAGAAAAGATCTTGTCGTCAGGCGGATTTGCCGTTACAGCCGAATGCGGCCCTCCCCGGGGTGCCAGTGCCGACGTTGTGCGTAAAAAAGGCGAGCTGCTCAAAGGTCTTGTGGACGCGGTCAATGTGACCGACAATCAGACCGCTATTGTCAGAATGTCCAGTATTTCTGCCTCCACACACCTCCTCCAGATGGGGCTGGAGCCGGTGATGCAAATGGTTACACGGGACCGCAATCGGATTGCCCTGCAGTCTGACATTCTGGGTGCCTATTCCCTGGGTATCCGGAACATTCTCTGCCTGACAGGAGATCATCAATCTTTCGGCAGCCAGCCGGATGCCATGAATGTTTTTGATATTGACTCAATGAATCTGATCCGGATGGTGTTGACCATGCGCAGCGAGGGCCGGGATATGAGCGGATTTGAACTGAACGTTCCACCCCGCATGTTTATCGGTGCCGCCGCTAATCCGTTTGCCGATCCGTTTGAATACCGGGTGATTCGCCTGGCCAAGAAGATCGATGCCGGGGCGGATTTTATACAGACCCAGTGCGTGTATAACATGGATCGTTTCAAGGAATGGATGAGACTGGCCCGTGAAGAAGGCTTGACTGAAAAAGTACATATACTGGCCGGGATCACTCCTTTAAAATCCGCCGGCATGGCAAGATATATGGACAGGCGCGTGGCCGGGATGGATGTGCCGGAAGCGATCATCAAGCGGATGGCCGGTGTTGCCAAGGATCAGGCGATTGAAGAGGGTCTTAAGATATGCCTGGAAACGATCGCGGAACTGCGAGAAGTCGACGGGGTGCACGGCATCCATATTATGGCAATCGAATGGGAAGAAATCGTCGGCCGAATTGTTGAAGAAGCCGGTCTTCTGCCAAGACCATAGCCCGAATATTTTCTATGAAACACCTCCCTGCGGTCGGTGTTCCATAGAAAATATATAAATTTCAACTGATTATGATCTGATTTTATGCTTACTTGAAAAATTTTCCGGCTTATCAGTGTTTCATCAGTTGTGTCCGAAAGGCTATGGTGGCTCCTGAAAAGCATCAAAAAAATCGTACGTGTTCACGGGGTGCGTTTTCCCGAGCAGCGAGATTGGCGGAGTGGCCTCGTTATTTCAATGACTTAGCCGTGGGGGAGACCGCGGCTCCCGCACGTTTTTTGCGGGAGAACGCGGAGGGGGCAGGAATGCCCCCGCTGCTAAGTCATTGAAATGACCGGACACACAGCCACCGGAGTGAATCGGGGAGACGCACCCCGTGAACACGTACAAAAACTTTGTTTGCATTCACAGGTTCAGCGTTCACCGTTCAGGGTTAAAACTTTTTTTTAATTAAGTAGAAAACAAAGAAAAAAGAAGAAAATGGAAGATTTTAAGAGATTATAATTTTGCCCCGATTTTGTTGATATCGATCGATATGCTTAAAATGCTTAGAGAAATCTGAAATATCAAATTACTTGTATTTAAGGGCAGTTGGACCGGGACTTAATAAAAATAATAGTGAATACAAAAGGATATAATTTGTTTATAACTTGACTGCAATTGTGTGGTAAAATCTAATTATCCGGTTTGACACCAGAGAGTCGATACCATAAAGAGGCTCTTATCTGTATTTACTGCGTTTAGAAAATCATTAATAAACCTACCAAACCGTTTGGCATCGGTTATTTTATCGAAATAGTTCTGATATTACAGCACCTTAATTCTTTTTTCTTTAACAATTCTTTAATATTTCTTTAACAATTCTTTAATGGTTTAGAGTATCAGTCTTAATGGAAGCTGTCTGGAAAGAAGTCAAAGCTGCGATCAGGGAACGTATTCCCGGTCACAGTTTCAGGATGTGGATTGAACCGATTAAGTCGCATCAAGATGAGAACGGATGTCTGGTTCTGGCGTGCCCCAATTGCTTTTCTAAAAAACGGGTTCAGGAAAATTACGGTTCAATCATCGAATCCGAATTGAAAAAATCCCTGGGCAAAGTTTGCGATCTCACCATCGTCGTCTCCCGCCAAAACGGTAACGGAAAGCAGAAGGCTATCAGGGAGACCTTTCAACTTTCTCTGCCCGATATGAATGTCAGGCCCCACAGCGGAAGACTTTTAAGAAAAGATTTTACGTTTGACTTTTTTGTTGTCGGCGGCAACAACGACTTCGCCTATTCGGCTTCTCTGGCTCTGGCGTCCCGCAAGAATTCAATGCAGAACACACTTTTTCTGCTGTCCCAAACCGGAATGGGGAAAAGCCATCTTACCCAGGCCATCGGACACCAAATTTTATCCCAATTTCCCGGCGAGCGCGTATTTTACATGACGGCGGAGGATTTCAGCAATGAGATGGTGCAGGCTTTTCGGCATGATGCCATCGATAAGTTTAAAAAGAAATACAGAAACGGCTGTGATGTTTTGCTTCTGGAAGACGTGCATTATTTAAGCGGCAAAGAACGAACCCAGGTGGAGCTTGCGATGACGCTCGATTCGCTGTTTGAGGCCGATAAAAAAATTATCTTTTCCAGCTGTTACCGGCCGGCGGAGATCCCCGGACTGAATGACAAGCTGAGATCCCGCCTGTCACTGAGCCTGATTTCCAATATTGAACCGCCGAACTTCCGGACCAGGGCGCGTATACTAAACCGCAAAGCAACGATGAAAGGCCTCAAGGTACCGGAAAAGGTGATCCACTATCTAGCATCCGAACTAACGGAGGATATCCGTCAGCTGGAAAGCGGCCTGATCGGGGTGACGGCCAAAGCCTCCCTGCTGGGTTCACCGATTGACCTCTCACTGGCCGAAAGCGTGGTAAAAAATATTGTTCGTCAGCGTGAAACGATTACGATCGATGCGATTAAAAAGCTGGTTTGTAAATATTACGGCATCTCTGTCAATGATATCGTTTCTCGATCCCGGAAACAGAAAGTCGTGAGGCCAAGGCAGGTGGCCATGTATCTGGCGCGCAAGTACACCGATTCACCGCTGCAGGCAATCGGCAGAAGCTTTAACAGATATCATGCCACCGCACTTCATGCCATCGGCAAAATAGAAAAAGGGTTGAAGGAAAATGGGGCCGTACAAAAGCAGGTGGAATTTTTCAGGCAGAAACTACAGGCAGGAAAATTTTAAAAGGGTCCGGGCCGCGAATACTTCATTACTGCATTCCGCCGGAGAATATTTCAGAGGCCTTCGTTGGCGGGTAAGGCGTCTGTCTCCCTTTCAGCTGATGATATCCTTTATGTTCAAAAATGTCGCTCATTTTTAATGTGTTTGCAGAACCAGATCCCCCCCGTCAAACAATTCCTCCAATAGCTCCACCTTTTCTTTCTGACCGTAATCAACAGCGCAGCGCAATCTCAATGCGCAGAATTGTCTGCAAACCGGATTCTCAATGTTGAATTCACCCATACAGTCCAGATACTGATCCAGTGCATCTTGGGCGTTCAATACCTTTTTCATGCCTCGTCCTTTAATTCCAGCAGCGCAATCATCTCCCGGTGAATGCGCCCGTTGGTGGCCAGAATTTCCTTCTTATCTATGGTATATGGATGATTTGCAAAATCAGTCACAACTGCACCGGCTTCTCGGGCGATCAGCGCACCGGCAGCCGTATCCCAGGGTTTTAGATTTTGTTCCCAGAAGCCTTCAAAACGCCCGCATGCCACGTAGCACAAGTCCAGTGCCGCAGATCCGAGCCGCCGGATACCCTGGGATGCCTGCAGGCAATTTGCCAGGCGGGTCATCACCGGCTGCAGGATATCCCGTACGTTGTAAGGAAACCCGGTGACCAGCAAACTGTTAGAAACAGATGCAATCGAAGAGACCTGCACCGGTTTTTCGTTAAGTCGGGCGCCTTTGCCGGCTGTTGCCGTGAACAGCTCACCGGACACCGGATTTAGCACGACACCGACGGTAATCTGTCCGTTGAGCGCAAAAGCAATGGAAACGGCATACAGCGCCAACTGATGGGCAAAATTAGTTGTGCCGTCCAGGGGGTCAATGAACCACATAAGGTCCGACGCTCCGGCATTCGTCCCGCTTTCTTCCGCCAGAATGGCATGATCAGGAAATGTTGCCCGAATGGTTTCAATAATGCGCTCTTCGGAAGCGGTGTCCGCTTCGGTCACCAGATCAATTGCGCCCTTTTTCTTTACTTCATATTCGGATATATTGCCGAATCGGGATCGGAGCACTTCAGCGCCCCGGCGGGCGGCGGTAATCCCGACGCGTTGTATCAGTTCCAGATCCATAAGACTCCTCCCTTACACGTGATCTGCCGGATAAGTCATCCCGGTAATGCGGTTTTGCATCTGTTCGATCAGCGGGATCAGTGTTGGCGCGGCGGTGGCCGAAACCGGAATTCCGTCAAGCCGTTTTGACAGGTGACCGATGGTATCCCGGTCGACCAGGTCCATTTTATTTAGAACCCGGATCACGGAAATATCCTGCAGGTTCAAATCGGAAAGGATCTTTTCCACCGATTGTATCTGGTCCATGAACCGGGGGTTGCTGATATCGATCACATGCAGCAGAAGATTGGCGCTTTCAAGCTCTTCAAGGGTGGCGCGGAATGCAACCACAAGATCCTTGGGAAGGTCTTTGATAAAGCCGACCGTATCGGTGATAATGACCTCGATATCCCTCGGAAATCTCAGGCGCCTGTTGGATGGATCCAGGGTGGCAAAAAGCCGATTTTCAACCAGCTCATGGCTCTTGGTCAGGGTGTTGAGCAGGGTGGATTTGCCTGCATTGGTGTAGCCGACAATGGAAATGATCGGCAGGCCCCGTTTATTTCGTTTTGACCGTCGTTGTCCGCGCTGTTTTCTGACAAGGATGAGCGATTTTTCCAGCCGGCCAATCCGATCACGAACCCGTCTGCGGTTGATTTCCAGTTTGGTTTCACCCGGGCCCCTGCCGCCGATACCGCCGGTCAAGCGCGACATGGCCGTATTTTTGGCTACCAGACGCGGCAACAGATATTTCAACTGGGCCAGTTCCACCTGGAGCTTTCCCTCTTTGGAACGAGCCCGTTGCGCAAAGATGTCGAGGATCAGCATGGTTCGGTCAATGATTTTTATGTCGATTTGATCCGTTATGGAACGAATCTGGGAAGGATTCAGCTCCTGGTCAAATATGATCAGGGTGGCCCCCCTGGCGAGCGCTGTCAGGGCCAGCTCCTCCAGCTTACCCCGGCCCATGAGAAATCTGGAATCAATGCTCCGCCTGTGCTGGAACATGATCCCCACCGCTTCGATACCGCTGGAAATTGCCAGCTCTTCAAGTTCTGCCAGAGCATTTCGAGCGATATGCCCGGGATCCCGGGTGACGCTGACAAGCAGGGCCCTTTCTTTTCCTTTCCCCGCGGATTGCAGCTCTCTTACATAAGCCAGTTCGTTTTCAAGGGCTTTGATGAGATCGAGGCAGCCGATATTCAGTTCGTTGGCGTTAAGGGGCGGCAGCCGCCGGTAAGGATGTTCCTGGGTTTGATTCGGCAGGATGTGCGACAAATAGATTTTCGGGGACCGGTTGTCGACTTCTGCGGTTATGACGCCCATAAGATCCAGCCGCAGCAAAGCCAGGTCGGTGAGATCGTCGTTTGTCAGCGGTTCGTTATTCAAATGGGTGTGGAGACACCGCAGGCCGCGCAAACGTCCCGGTGCAATCCGGTATTCGCTGATATCGGGAATCACTATTTTACTGTGATTGCCGACAATCACGCAGGTAATTTTCCCGGCGCGGTTTATCAAAAGACCGATCTGACGCCGAATTTCGCCGGAGAGACTGCTGATCTCTTTAGCGAGTTCAAAGGTAATGACAAATTCAGGGGGTATGCGGCGTCGGTAGAGTTTTTCAAGCCTGCGAATTTGATTTGCTTTCAAACCGCCGGTATTTCCGAAGAGCCTTTTCATCTATTCAATCCAGGTTAAGGCTCCATCATGTCTTCACTGGCCGGGTTTTCAAACCGGGTGTAAGTATTCAGGAATACAAGCGGTACCATTCCGATCGGTCCGTTTCTCTGCTTGGCAATGATAATTTCAGCCTTGCCTTTGTTGGGATTGTTCTCATCTTTGTTGTACACTTCATCCCGGTATATAAATGCCACCACATCGGCATCCTGTTCCAGCGCGCCCGATTCTCTCAGGTCCGAAAGCTGGGGCCGTTTATCGCTGCGCTGTTCGAGCATTCTGTTCAGCTGTGAGAGTGCCAGAACCGGGATACTGAGTTCCTTGGCCAGTGCCTTCATGGCGCGTGAAATTTCAGATATTTCAAGCTCCCGGCGTTCCGCCGAGCGCCGCCCCTGCATGAGCTGCAGATAGTCGACAACAATCAGGCCGATATTTTTATCCAGTTTCAGTCGGCGCGCTTTGGCCCGGATCTCCATCGCTGTTAATACGGGTGAATCGTCTATAAAAATCGGTGCGTTTGAAAGGTTTCCGGCCGCTTCCGTAATCTGAAGCCAGTCTTCCTGGCTGATAAAGCCGCTGCGCAGGCGGGTTGAATCCAGACGGGCTTCGCTGCTGAGCATTCGCATGGAAAGCTGCTCTCTGGACATCTCAAGGGAAAAAATCGCCACGGGTATATCGGCATTCAGCGCCGCATTCCGGGCCATGTTAAGTGCCAGTGCTGTTTTGCCCATACCGGGTCTTGCTGCCAGAATGATCAGATCGGATTTTTGAAGTCCGGAGGTTTTATGGTCGAAAAGGGTATATCCTGTGGGTATGCCGGTAATCAGCGACTTGTTTCCCTGCCGTTCTTCCAGGGCGTCAATATTGCCTTCAATCATTTTACTCAGCGGGTAATACGATTGATGAGCCCTATTTTCAGACAGCTCGAAGATTGAAGTTTCGGCAAAGTCGATAACCGAATCGACATCCCCCCGGTCATCAAAGCATCGTTTCGCTATGATGTTGGCTTTTTCGATCAGCCGTCTCAAGCAGGCCTTGCCGTGCACAATATTGGCGTAATGCCGTGCATTTACTGCCAGGGGGACGGTATCCACGAGCCGCGCAAGGTATGCTGCACCGCCGATTGACCCGAGCTGGTCCTGTTCCTGGAGTAAATTAGAAAGAGTGACAAGATCCACCGGCTCGTTTCGGTTAAAGAGTTCGGTTACGGCGCTGAAAATTTTCTGATGGGCGTTTTTGTAAAAATCTTCCGGAGCAAGAACCTCGAGCACATCCAGCAGCATGCTGTTGTCAATTAGAATGGCGCTGAGGATCGATTCTTCCGCTTCCAGGTTGTGCGGCGGCAGGTGATATAAACCGGGGTCTTTTTCTTTATTCCGCAGCTGATCGGGCATAAGGTATGTATAATCGATTTTTTATAAAAGGCAAGGAAGAAAATCGGTCGTTCATGAAAATACAGTATTTTGGGCTGGATTACCCGTAATAATCTCTGCCGGGAGTGTACGGCCTATGGCTGAGCGGCCCGTTGGGCCTTGAGGAGCAGCCCTTCGGGCTTTGAGGATCGTCCCCGTCAAGGCCAGGGATTAGAGGAGCGGCCCTGCGGGCCTTGAGGATTGCTCCCGCTTTCGCAGGTGCTTGAGGCAATATCTGCGGTATCAATACCAAATGCCGGGGGAGAATGTTTTTTTGCCTCAAGTGAAGCTCGTTCAGAGCGAAACGCTCCTCAAACGGAGCGCAGAAACTGCGCGCAGTGCTCCTCAAGACCCGCTGTAAGCGGGACGATCTTTCAGCAGCACGAAGTGCTAAGCCTCCGGTACTATTTCTACCGTAATCTCCGGCTCAACCTCCCGGTAAACGCGGATGGGCACTTTGTAGGTGCCGGTGTTTTTAATGGCTTCCGTTAAGAGAACCATCCGTTTTTCCACTTTTACGTCCTGTTTGGCCAGCGCATCAATGATGTCGCGTACGGTAATAGATCCATACAGGCGATCTTCTTCGCTGACTTTGGCGGCTATCTCACAGTGAATGCCCTGCAAACGTTCAGCCATTTCCTCAGCGATTTTTTTCTCTTTGGCAATTTGCAGCTCAAATTTTGTCTTATCCTGAGACAGCATATTACGATTTTGAGGTGTGGCGATAACGGCTTTGTTTTGTGGCAGCAAATAGTTCCTGGCGTAACCGTCAGCGACGGTGACTTCACTGCCGATAATACCGAGGGATTCAATCGTCTCTTTCAAAATAACCTTCATTTCAACCTCCGATTGCGGACATCCCGGTTTGACAGGATGAACCAGTATAGCCCTTTGGGCGAAATTCTATTATTGAAATGTTTACGTCTTTTTAACCACTTTTAGTTTTCTGAAATTCAGCCACATGTCGAAAAAACCAAGTCCAATAACAACCAGCAGTACCACCTGCTGCAGAGCGATAAGGCTGTATAAAAAAATCCTGAGAAGGCGCGGGAACCGTTTTTTTTGAAAATAAAATGATATAATGGCGATTCCCTGAAAAAAATAAACCATCATCAACACCAGCAGTCCGTTGATTCCCAGCAGCTTTATGGGTCGATAGGGGATCAGGAGCATCAGGCCGCAGCCGATAGCAACCCAGACCAGATGGTCGTACGCCTTCCACACATTTAGCGGTCCGAAGTCCGGATAGGAAAGACCACGGTTTTTCAACAACGCCCTTGATAGCAACAGGCTGGTCCAGGTCAAAAACAGCGTCGAAGCAACAGACAGTGCGGGGATAATTCGGACCAATACATACTGAATGTTGTCCAGAGAATCGTTGATCAGGTGGAGATTCTCTTCCGACATCCCCATACTTTCATAAAGGGCGACTGTTGCCTCAATGTTTTTTCTCACATAGCCGGCCACCAGCGTATCAATACCGGTCGCTTCAGCACTACTGTAAAGAACCAGGATAATCAGCCCTGCCGACAGCACTGCAGCGCTGGTAAATGCCATTGTTTTTTCAATGGTTAGATTCAGTTCGAACAGTTCGCAGAGGACAAACCCGATGAGGACGAGCTCAAAAAAGTAAAGTATATCGATGGATACCCCTCCGAGCATCAAAACGAGCACGAAGAGGGCCAGTAAGGGCACGAGCATTCCGATTTTTCTGCCGAGTTTGGCACGATAATATATCGTGGGCAGCGGAATGCAGACGGTACAGAAAAAGCCCAAGATCGGCGATTGAAGTGTTATTGCAAATAGAATGCTCGTAATTCCAATGCCGATCGCCAGGTCTCTGAGAGTTTCTGATGAAGCGATACGCGGCACTGTCCCCATCTCCTACGGAAGCCTGCGAATTCGAAACAGACAGCCGATACTAACCTGGATATTTCATAAAATATTCGGGTTAATCCAGGGTGCCGACATAAGGCAGCAGTGCGATTGTGCGTGCGCGCTTAATCGCATGGGTCAGCGCTCGCTGATGCCTGGCACAGCATCCGGATATGCGTCTCGGAAGTATTTTTCCCCGTTCGGTTATAAAATACCGCAATGCTTTCGGATCTTTATAATCAATTACCAGGCTGCTGTCGGCACAGAAACGACATACTTTGCGGCGATGGTATACTCTTTTTTTTCGAAAGGCACGTCTGGGTCTGAATGCTGCCATGGTGTTATTCCTCCTTTTTGCTCTCGGTTTCCGCGGTTGCAGGTTCTACAGACTCTGTTTCGTTTTCGGTCTCCGAGTCTCCCTCTTCGGATGAGGGCGCTTCAGCATCAGTTTCTGCCTCCGGTGCCTTCGGTTCTTCAACGGCTTCCGTCTTGCCTTCTTCCGGTATTTCAACGGCTTCCGTCTTGCTTTCTTCCGGTATTTCAACGGCTTCCGCCTTGCTTTCCTCCGGTATTTCAGCGGTTTCCGACACCGCTTCCACCGATTGCTCAGCGGCTTGAGCCTTCTGTGCCGCAAGTGCCTCTTTTTCGGCTTCTGCCTTGGCCATATCTTCCTTGATTTTTTCCAGGTCGACTTCCTTATCAAGCAGCACCGTCATGTATTTCATTACACGGTCGTCAATGCGAAAGAATCTTTCCATCTCATCGACCACGGATCCGGTACCGCAGAAATCGATTCGGATATAGTAACCCCTGGGTTTTTTCTTGATTTCATAAGCGAGTTTCCGCGTGCCCCACTCATCAACCATAGCAAGTAATCCGTTTTCTTTAGCGATGATATCTGTGATTCTTTCAACCACAGGTGCGCGCTGTTCCTCTGAAATGTCCGGATCAATAATAACAAACGTTTCGTAGCGTCTCATTAAAATAGTTCCTCCTTTTGGCTGTTAAAGCCCCGGAGCTTCCAATGCGTCCAGAGCAAGGATGATAATACGTGAATCAAATAGGAAAAAAAATGAATTAAATATCATTTATGATTCATTACTGTCAAGGCGATTCTGATAAATATCCGGGATAGAATATTCAGAACATCATTTTTACGCGGCACCTATGGCATTTTAAAAGCCATTTACCTGCGGGATACCGAGCTGCTTTGGCGTAAAAAAGGATAGCCCAGTGGTCGGAGCTATCCTCTTCGGTTGGCATCTGGTGGGCCGTGAAGGAATCGAACCTTCAACCTACTGATTAAGAGTCAGGTGCTCTGCCTAGTTGAGCTAACGGCCCCAGTGATATTAACCTGGATATTTCACGAGTTCGATTTTTTCATGAAATATTCAGGTAACCCCTTTGAACGGGTAGCTTGGTACCAATTTTAAAGAGGGCTGTCAAACCATTTTTCGCGCGCCCCCAATATTAAGGCACAATAGACGACAGAGATGTTGTTCGGATTCTTTACTTGTCACCACTTTTTCTTGTGCCGTCGTTGCCGCCGCCGCTCTTTTTTCCAGTCCCGCTCATTGCGTTTTTTGCGCATACCGGGCCTGCTGATGCGATCCGCATCGTTTTTCAGATCCAGAATAAAGCTTCCGGCCTCGACCCGGGCCGGTTCGCTTTCAGCCGGCTCCGGTCTGCGAGCTTCCGGTTTATCTTTCGGCAGCGGCGGACCCGTAAAGCAATCCGGCGGAATAAAGTCGGCCAGGTAGAGTCCCTCAC
The DNA here is from genome assembly GCA_030670715.1 of Deltaproteobacteria bacterium. Lineage (GTDB taxonomy): Bacteria > Desulfobacterota > Desulfobacteria > Desulfobacterales > SG8-13 > DAOVBC01. Next base: position 12,362 of record DAOVBC010000018.1, read on the forward strand.
CGAACCGTTGATAAACCACGCCTCTGTCCAGGGTGTTGTGGGCATGAACCGTGATTAGAACCGGTTGCCGATCTTTGCGTTTTCCGATCCTTTCCGCCAGCTTCATGTCGGCTGTCAGAATTACCCGGGAGCGTCCCTGCGGAAAGACACCTTTATGCACGACAAAAGGGTATGCTTTTCTTCGAATGCAGGTGTAAAGCAGTTTCGGCGTTTCTGTTACAGCGGTTCGTCCCGGGAGGCGCTCACGGGAACTGGCGCGAATCAGGTTGTCGTTGATTTCAAAACCCGGATCGGTCCGGGTGAAAAGCACTTCGTTGATATGGGATCGGCGAACATGCCGCCAGCCTTCTTCTACGGAAACGGCCTGCAGTAATTCTTTGATTTTTACGTAGCCGTTCGTATCCGGCACCAGGCCGAATTCATCCGGTCGACGGCCGAGCACATATGCGATAAATTTGGAGAGTTTTTGTACGGATTGGTTCGGTTTCATGAAATATCGAGGCTAAACCTTGCTTGACCTGCAAGAGTGCTTCTGCTATTTCCTCCGATGTTCTCAGAATTCTGCGAAGGTGTCAACTTTATCGACATTTAAATAACCCTGTTGGATAATTCAATGACACATTTAATTAAGCGACACCCCAAGACTATGAAACTCAAAAGTGACTAAAGTGTAAAGTTTCAAGTGAGCTAAAGTTAAGGATTGCGCTTTCAGCGCGGTCAATTTTATAAAATGATAGAATACCCTAACTTTAGCTCACTTTAGTCACTTAAAACTTCTCATTGGTATAAATGCACCGATGCTAAAAACCGTATTCGAATATACGTACAACAATGTCAACACCATTATTGGTCATTGAAAGGATACAGCCAAAATGAATCGAAAAAAATCTGATGCACTTTACCAAAACGCATTGAGTTGCATACCGGGAGGAGTAAACAGCCCGGTGCGTGCCTGTAAATCGGTTGGTCAGAACCCGCTCTTCATCGAGCGTGCAGATGGAAGCCTGATTTATGATGCGGACGGAAACGCCTTTATCGATTATGTGGGCTCCTGGGGCCCGATGATACTAGGGCACCGGCATCCGGAGGTTATTGAAGTGATCCGGAATGTACTGGAGAAAGGGACCAGTTTCGGCGCGCCAACGGACCTGGAGGTGGAACTGGCACAGCTGGTCATTGATGCGCTGCCGTCGGTGGAACTGGTACGCATGGTAAACTCCGGTACCGAAGCCACCATGAGCGCCATTCGCCTGGCTCGCGGCACCACCGGCCGGGAGGCTATTATTAAATTTGACGGCTGCTATCACGGTCATGCAGATTCACTGCTGGTTGAGGCCGGGTCCGGGGTGGCCACCCTGGGCATTCCCGGCAGTCCGGGGGTTCCCCGGTCCTTTGTGGCACATACACTGTCGTTGCCGTACAACGATGTGGAAACGGTCAAAAAGGTCATGGCGGAGCAGGGGGAAAATATCGCTGCCATCATCGTTGAACCGGTAGCCGGTAACATGGGGCTGGTCCCGCCGGCGGAAGGATTTCTTGAAACCTTGCGTGAACAGACGGAAAAGCAAGGCAGTCTGCTGATTTTCGATGAAGTGATGACCGGTTTCCGGGTTGCCTACGGCGGGGCCCAGACGCTTTATCGTATTACGCCGGATATCACCTGCCTGGGTAAAATTATCGGGGGCGGACTGCCGGTGGGGGCTTACGGCGGCAGGCGCGATATTATGGAAAATATTGCTCCGAGCGGGTCTGTTTATCAGGCCGGAACACTTTCTGGCAATCCGGTGGCCATGGCCGCAGGCATTGCAACCCTGCGTCAATTGAACCGGGCCGGTTTCTACGAAGACCTGGATAATAAGTCGCAACGGCTCGCTGCCGGCCTGGAAAAGGCATCGGCTGCTGCCGGGCAAAAGGTAACGCTGAGCCGGGTCGGTTCGATGATGGGACTGTTCTTCACGGGAAATAAAGTGGACAACTTTGATAATGCCAAGACCAGCAATCTGGATATGTTCACGTCCTATTACAATGGGATGCTTGACGAAGGCATCTACCTGGCACCCTCACAGTTTGAGGCGTTGTTCGTCTCGGCGGCGCACACCAATGAGCAGATTGACCGGACGATATCGGCCGCTGAGCAGGTGTTTGGCAAACTTGGATGAGTGCGTAATTCCCCAACCCGGATCCGCAGCAGGTGTAAAACCGAAATTATTGTCCGAAAATTTCAAATGAAAAAGCCCAAATGACAAATGAAATCCAAATGACCAATTGCCATATGCTTTTATTTATTGACATTGGGATTTTATAATTAAATTGGAATTTGGATTTTGGTATTTGGAATTTTCAGTATAGAAATAACACGTCCCAAAATTGATGGTTTCGTAAAAAGCCTAGAATTCTTTTAAAGCGTCATTCCTGCGAAGCCTGTCCTGGGCTCGATCCGGGAGCCGG
>DAOVBC010000003.1 GCA_030670715.1 Deltaproteobacteria bacterium
CTGGTTATTTATGGTTTTGAGGGAAACGAAAACCCTGTATTATGATGAAAATATCTTTGGTTGGCTAACGTTACGTGTTACCTGCGTTTTGTAGCGAGTCTGGCAGGGTGTAAATTTTCAATGACACACTGACGGTCGCGCGGAAAAAAGTCAGTGTACACCCGATGTTAGGCGATAATTTGGAAACCAGCTGCATTCGATAGAACAACTGACGTTTCGATTTGCCGCATGGGAATACTCCAATATTTTTGTAGGAGAATATTTTTCTGCTGGTCCGTTACCAATTTAAACCCATGCTTCTGGTAAAATGCAATAGCCCAAGTAGCTGTTGCCCAAGTTCCAATAAGAATAGGTCCAGCAGTCTTATTGAGCAGGAATGTAAGAAGCTTGCTACCAATGCCATAATTTTGTAAAGCAGTTTTAACGTAAGCATGGCGAATGAGAGTAACAGCTAAGACTGGTTGATGCCCAATAACTCCTACCAATTCATTTTCATCTTCATACCCCCAGAACTGTACTCCATTTCCAATTTCAGTTCTGAGATCTTCTTTTGACATATATGGTTCATGCCATCGATCCTGAGGTATTACTCCATTATAGGCAGATGCGGCGTCGTTTATAATTGAATAGATTGCTTCAAAATCAGATTCATTGCACTTACGGATCATCGTGCATTTATCTCTTTCTTGCTAACAGGTATTATGTAGAACCCTAATTGAGCGAAAATCACGCAGCTTTTTTAAGTTTAACTTCTTCCATGCTGCTGGTAATTTTCTTATATAGAGACATCGTCTCGGGATTTTCGGTCATCTGAAGTACTTTTTTACCGTTCTGCCAGGCGATTCTGCCGGCACGATTCAGGATCAGGAACCGAAAGGTGCGCCATTCCATGATCCTGTGCACTCGGGTGCACTTTTTATTGGGTTTGCGCCTTTTGGCCAGTCCCATACTGTGCTGCATCGATGTAGCAAGATTGTAGGCCATCTGGCTCATTTGCATATAGACAGAGTTGGCTTGGTAGGTATTGGTCGGTATACTATCAAAAGCAAAGCTGGTTTTCAGTTCACTGATTGAATGTTCCTGGGCACTGCGGCCGGATACAAACAAAAGCAGATCTTCAGGCGCCCAATCTTTTGCATCGGTCACCACCGCTGAATATTCATAAACACCGTTATTGGGTGAAAAAAGTTTGAGCTGATACGGTTTATTGCGCTGTTTCATTTTTTTACGCAAGATCAGTACGTAATGGTCGTATTGGACCGAATCAATCGGGTTTTTTAGCCAGAAGTAGCTCCACTGCGAATTGACCCGGTACCATCTTTGGCGCTGCTCAGCTGCATCTTTTAGGTTATTCAACTTCCAAAAAGGCGCCTTGATGGCAAAACCAATGTGTTTGTGCAAAAGGTAATTGATGACCTGCGGCGCACAAAAAGCACTGTCGGCCCGAAATCGAACACCAAAGCCCGTGAGCTGTCTGCGAATCGTTTGGATCACCGCAAGTGCCCGGTTGGAGTCGTGAACATTACCGGGACGGTTGACAATTGTCAGAAAGTGGCCGGTCTCTGCGATATGGGCGGTGAGCGGAAAATAGGATTTGGCCCCCTTTCTGATGGGATTATACCCTTTAAATGCCCAGCTGGGATTTCCTTTGGTGCTGATCACGGTTCCATCCAGATCAATGGTGATCTGATGCAATCCAAGCTCGACCAGTTTTTCAACCACCAGCTCAGAGTTGAGTTCAGCCAGAGCCTTGAGCGCATCAGAGGTAAACTGCTTCAGCGCTGTCGACAGCTTGGTGCGATGAGGAATCCGGGTCAGACAAATTACCCGCTTAAACAGCGGATCAGATCTCAGGTAATCAATGTGTTGAAGCCGTTCGGTACCAATTAAAAGCATGATAAGCAAAATAAATAAAATGTCACCAATGTTGTAATCGCCTTTGAAACCGTATCGTCTGAGCGATTGTTTAATCCGCCGGTGAATATTGTAGATACGTAAATAATGATCGATAAGGTTCAGTCCACAATAGGTTGTCATATTCTGACGGACAAAACGAAGGGGTAGTATTTTGTTTTTTCTTGCAATTAAAGAACGTTTTTTGTATCTCATCTATAAGAGCCTTTCGGGATTTGGGTTTTTGGTAGGGGTACCTTCTTTATACCCTTATCCCGGGGGCTTTTCCAGCTTTTTGTGACTGTAAATACTGCTATTTTTGACTCATTTAGGGTTATACGTCATCGTAAATACGAATACATGAACTAAGGCTTGGAGCGTCTTTTCTTTTCTTCAATCTTCAGATCGACTTCCTTCAGCCGGTCTAAATTCTGCTTTAAATCCCTTATTTCCCGCTCTTTGGCTTCCAGGCGACGGTTGTAATCCTGACGCATTTTTTTTAACTGCAACCGCTGCTTTTTTAATTGGTTCTGGATTTGGCTGATTTCATTATTGCTCGTTTTCATGGCCTGCTTCATTTCCTGGATTTCCCGCAGGACCATGATCCAGGCTTCTGCCTCGGGTTTCAGGTGACTGAGCGGGTATTTGCGAAGAAGTCCTCTGAATGCTTCCTTTGATTTTTGATAATCTTTTTCAGGGTTTGCCGGATGGGCATACACCATACCGATTTGAAAAAGTGCTTCATCACCGAGCGACTGGGGATACAGCCTGTACGCCGTATGGCTTTCCTTCAGTGATACTTTAAAATCCCCCTTGCTCATATAGTATTTCGATCTCGCAAGATGCTCTTCAGTCTTCCATTTTTCAGGATGATAGATGCAACCCCAGAGCAATAAGGGGATTATTATGCAATCGGCAAGGTAAAAAAGAAGGTGCTTCCCTTGCCGGGTTCGCTTTTTACCCATATATTTCCCCCGTGATCCTCAACAATATATTTCGCGATAGAAAGCCCCAGGCCGGAACCTGGAACTGTTTGATCTCCGTCATCTATTCTCGAATATTTATCAAATATAACACGAATATTTTCCCGGGTGATTCCCGCTCCGGTATCGGTCACCGCCAAACCGACGAAACTTCTATCTCTTTTTAACGGCCTGGTCTGAATGACCACACGCCCTTTTTTAGGCGTAAATTTCAGCGCATTTCCAATCAGATTCTCCAGAACCTGGCCGATTCTTTCTTCGTCGATATTAACCAACGGAAGATCCGGCGAAGGTTTTAATTGAATCTTGATTTTTTTCCTGCGGGCAATCGGGGTCAACTTCGATACCGTACTCTGAATGACCGGGGCCAGACTGGATTTTTTAAATCGATACTCCATCATTTTGGCTTCCATCCGTGAAAAATCCAAAATCCGGTTCACCGACTGTATCAGGCGATCACATTCTTCTTTAGTAATGTTTAGAAGTTGGAGCTGTTTATCCGGTGAATTCCTGTATGTGCCCTCCAGCAGCATGCTGGATGCTTCCTTTATGGCCGTGAGCGGCGTACGAAGCTCATGGGAGACGTGATTGATAAAATCGCTCTTTATTTCATCCAGCTGTTTCAATTGCTCACTCATTCTGTTAAACGCATCCGCCAGTTCTTTAATTTCGGTCGGTGCTTTCAATTTCGGTATCTTTACATAATTACCCCTTGCGATCTCTTTTGTATTTTTCTGTAAAATGACTATGGATTGATTAATGTTGCGCGTGTTGAAGAACGATATTACCAGACCCGCAATGACCGTCAGCACTGCAGTGAAAATTGTCATGTTCAGAACGCGACTGCTGATCTGGCCTGAAGCTAATATTTTTCTTTCTCTTTCAGCCCGGACAATGTTGATGATTTCAGTCAATCTGCCCGTGAAGCCGTCCAGAATTTCATCATTTTTCTTTGTATAATGCGGACTGGGAGCGTTTTTTCCCTGGGCGACCCGGACATTCTCATCCTCAAACAGGGATACGTATTGCTCATAAAACTGCCGTGCCTCGGCGTATAATTTTTTTTTCCGAGGCGTATTCATACCGGACGCATTGGAATTAAAATCATTAACAAATCGCTGATGTATCTCCCAGAATTTATTCCAGAAATCCCGGTCATGCGAAATGAGATATTTTTTTTCGAAACTTATCTGAGAAAATATCGCTTCCCGAAGATGCTGCATCTGACTGATTGTCGTCCCATCAGAAGCCGTGCCGCGGATCAGGTGACTCAAACGGTTCAGGTTAAACGCCACATATACCCCCAACAATATAACCAGCAGCAAGGTTACCATATAGCCGGCGGTCAACCGTATTAACAGCGTGAATTTCATTGTCACCCCTGAACGAGAATACAAAAGCATCCGAAGCACTAATGTCACCGGGAAGGGTGCCGTCATGATCTGAGCTGTGCCCCGCTTTTACGGATCATTGTATCGCTTTTTGTGGAAAACACAACCTGCCGCAGCAAGAATCTTGGTGAAAAACGCGAGTAATTATCCCTGTTTATCCATAACCAACTGTTTCCATTTTGTATATTTCGGATACAGATATCGCACCGTTGACATTTCTTATATTACATTTTCATTCTCCTGTGAATTCTAAATGGGTAATTATCCGATTTTCTAATTATAATTGACATACTGCGATTCTCTATATATGGGTTTAGTGGGAAGACATCCCTTGATTTGCATGCCGGATGTTAAATTTAATCAAAAATTTCAGCTGTTTTTCGAACACTTGAAACCGCATCATCTGACGATTAACGAGGTGGGACCATGCAACCAGCAGAGATTAAACAAACCCTCCTGTCCTGTGAATTTTTTAAAGGGTTGGGAGACAAAGAAATTGAGGACATCACCGGTATTTGCCGATCCAGTACCTGCGAAAACGGAGAGTTCATTTTCCGTCAGGGTGATTTTGGCGAGCACCTTTATATCATCGCCGAAGGACAGGTTTACCTGGAAAGATCGATTGAACTCGGTACCCGTAAAGGCAGCGTCGTAATCGAAAACCTCGGAAAGGGAAGAGTTCTGGGTTGTTGGTCGACCATGTTAAATGAACCGCACATTCTGATGTCTTCTGCCGTCTGCCAGAGACCAACGACAATGCTGACCGTCAAGGGTGCCGAGTTGAGAGACATTATGACCAAAAATACGGATCTCGGATTCAAGATAATGGAAAAGCTCTGCTTTTTACTGCGCGACAGAATTCAGGCTGCTTACGGAGCAATGGAAAAAATCTGACAGTCCAATTGATATCTATTTCTGCCATTCATCAGGAAACGGAATATGATTGCGGATCTCAGCGCTGACGAAGAAAAGATACTGAATGATGTCAAAATCCGGCTGGCGAAGTACGGAAAGGAAAGAGGTCAACTCATCCCCATCCTGCAGATGATTCAGGATAAACTTGCCTACCTGCCCCACATCACAATGGAAATGGTGGCGCAGCACCTGGATATCCCTCCCTCTGAAGTTTTCGGCGTGGCGACTTTTTACAATCAGTTCCGGTTTAACCCACCGGGCAGAAACCCGGTAAAAGTCTGCCTGGGAACCGCCTGCCATGTAAGAGGCGGAGATATCATTTTGGAAAATTTCGAACGCAAGCTGGAGATAAAAGAAGGAGAGACGACATCGGACAAAGAATTTAGTATCGAAAGGGTAGCATGTGTCGGATGCTGTGCCCTGGCGCCGGTGACCCTTATCGGTGAAACCGTTCACGGAAACATGGCGCCCAGCAAGGTGGAGGGCCTTGTTATGCGTGTTCAGATAGAAAAGGAAATGAAAGAAAGAGAAAAGCAAAAGAATGAATCCGGTCAATAACACATCGTCAGATCAGATTTTCAGCGCCATTCAAGAGGAAGCCGCCAAACGCCGCAAAGCCAATGAAGAGGCTCCCGGCTGTAAAATACATATCGGTATGGCGACCTGCGGCATCGCCTCCGGTGCCCTTGAGACGAAAGCTGCATTCGAAGATGCCCTTAGCCAACGAGGGATTGAGGCCCGCATCCATACCGTTGGGTGTATCGGTCACTGCTATGCCGAGCCCTATGTCATTATCGATCATCCCGAATCCGGGTTTCCACCGATCTTTTATCCGGATGTGACTGCAGGAAAAGCAAAGATGCTTACCAAACTCTTTCTGGAAGAAGGAGATCCACGCCTGGAGCATATCCTCGGCGCCACCGAGGAAAATGAAATGATACCGTCGGTGATGGAGTTTCCCAGGTTTAACCTGGAAAAGCGTGTGGTAATGGAGAAATGCGGACGCATCGATCCGGAAGATATCTACGAATACATTGCGGAAGGCGGCTATACGGCTCTGGTTAACTGCCTTCGGCGAACACCCGCGGAGATAATTGAGGAAATTCAAAATTCCGGTCTCAGAGGCCGCGGCGGCGCCGGTTTTTCAACCGGCAGAAAGTGGGAGCTGGCGCGGCAGACCCAACAAAAAGACAAATTCGTCATTTGCAACGCGGACGAAGGCGACCCCGGCGCATATATGGATCGGACCCTGCTGGAAAGCAACCCGCATCAGATCATTGAAGGCATGATTATCTGCGCTTACGCAACCGGTGCCCGGCAGGCACTGGTCTATGTCCGCGCGGAATATCCTCTGGCAGTCAAGATTGTTCACACGGCAATCGAACAGGCAAAGTCCCTGGGGCTTTTGGGCAAAGGAATCCTAGGCACCGCATTCGACCTGGAAATTGAAATATTTGAGGGATCCGGGGCGTTTGTTTGCGGGGAGGAAACCGCACTGATTCGATCGATTGAGGGCTATCGGGGGATGCCCCGGCACCGCCCCCCCTACCCCGTAGAAAAAGGCCTATGGGAAAAGCCGACAATTATCAACAATGTCAAAACCCTGGCATCCGTTCCACCGATCATCGAAAACGGCGCGGCCTGGTACAGAGAAATCGGCACCGAGAACAGCCCCGGTACCGCAATATTTTCGGTTGTGGGAAACGTCACCCACCCGGGATTGGTGGAAATCCCCATGGGGGTTTCATTGCGAACCCTGATCTTTGACATTTGCGGCGGTATACCGAACAAAAAAGCGTTTAAAGCCGTTCAAATCGGCGGCCCATCCGGAGGCTGCTTGCCGGAGAAATTTCTGGATACACCCATTGATTTTGACTCTCTGACTGCAGCCGGCGCTATGATGGGGTCCGGCGGTATGGTCGTAATGGACGAGGACAACTGCCTGGTGGATGTTTCGCGGTATTTTCTGGACTTTACGCAAAAAGAGTCGTGCGGGAAATGTACCTTTTGCCGCATCGGTTCATATCATCTGCTCGACACGCTGGAACGCCTGACCAAGGGGGAAGGTCGGGAAACGGATCTCGATCAGCTGCAACAATTAAGTGAAGATATTAAAAACGGCTCTCTTTGCGGGCTGGGTAAGACCGCCCCCAATCCGGTCCTGACCTCGCTGCGATACTTTAAAGAGGATTATATCGCCCATGCCGAGGAAAAACGCTGTCCGGGTCTGACCTGCCGGGCCCTGATAGCCTTCTACATCGATCTCGACAAATGCGCCCGCGGTTGCGATGCCTGCGTGGGGGTATGTCCGACGGAAGCAATTTTTACGACCAGCAACCGTAAAAAAGGGGTTGATCAGTCGCTGTGCGTCAAGTGCGGTGAATGCGTGGTGGCCTGTCCTCCGGAATATGATGCGGTGGAAAAAGTGTCGCCGCCCGGTCTGGCACCGATTATTGAACGCCCGCCGGAGCCCCTCGCAAAAAAAATAGTATCTTGAGGTAACGATACAATGCTGACACTTACGGTCGACGGCAAAGAAATTCAGGCGAAAAAAGGAACAACCCTGCTCAAAGCCTGCCTGGACAACGACATCTACATTCCGAACCTGTGTTATATTGATGGGATAGAGGAAACTGCGGCTTCCTGCCGATTGTGCTTCGTCGAAATTGAAGGCGAGGAAAAACCGGTGACATCCTGCACCGTCCCGGTCAAAGCCTCACTGAAGGTAAAAACGGATACACCGGCGGTGAGACGGCTCCAGAAGACAGCCCTGCGCCTGCTTTTATCGGTGCATCATGTAGACTGCAAAAACTGTCCGGCCAACAAAAAGTGCGCTCTTCAGGACATGGCCAAATTTTTAAAAGTGGGACTCAAACCCGGACATCTGCAGCACTGTCTTAAAGAACCGGAAATCGATACCAGCCATCCCTGCCTCGACTATTACACAAATCGCTGTGTCCTTTGCGGGAAATGCATCCAGGTCTGCCTGACGCACAACGGGCAGCCGGAAATCACCTTCGCCCGCAGAGGTTTCAATACCGTCGTAAGCTTCTTCGGTACCGCAAAAAATGAAAAAGATTCATGCGACGAGTGCATTCGCTGCGTCGATATATGCCCGGTAGGCGCACTGGTGCTGAAAAGTTCTCCATGACTGATCGCAATGCTGTAAATGATATCGTAAACGTTGCCTCCTACCTGCGCCGCATGGCCCGGATACAACCCTATAAAAGGGCTGTGGTGGTGCCGTCCGGACGCGACAGATTCGGCCGGGTCGCCTATACCCATCTGACCTTTCAGCAACTGGATCGGGAATCTGATTACCTGGCCTACGGCCTTGAAAATGCGGGTGTTACCCGCGGAACCCGCACCATATTGATGGTGAAACCAAGTCTGGAATTTTTCGCTCTAACTTTCGCGATCTTTAAAACCGGGGCCGTACCGGTTGTGGTGGATCCCGGTATGGGTATCCGCCGCATGGTCAGCTGTTTTAAGGAATCCCGCCCGACGGCCTTTATCGGAATTCCTCAGGCCCACATTCTCAGGACACTTTATCCCCGTTTTTTCAGCACCGTGAAAACCTGGATCACCGTCGGCCGCCGCTGGTTCTGGGGCGGTCACACTCTGATGCAACTCCGGCAGGAGCGCCAAGAGCCGTATCCACCGGCAAAAACTCAACGGGACGAAACGGCGGCTATTTTGTTTACCACCGGAAGTACCGGGCCGGCCAAGGGCGTGGTTTACACCCACGGTGTTTTTTCCGCTCAAATATCACACATCAAAACCCGGTATGGTATTGCGACAGATGAAATTGATCTACCCACTTTTCCACTGTTTTCACTCTTTGACCCCGCTTTGGGAATGACGGCCGTAATACCGGACATGGATCCCACCCGACCGGCCGAAGTCAATCCACAAAAAATCATCGAGACGATCAATAATCAGGGCGTAACCAATATGTTCGCCTCTCCCGCCCTGCTAAACAGGGTCGGAAATTACGGCAAACAAAAGGGCATTAAGCTGCCTTCCCTCAAACGCGTCATATCCGCCGGTGCTCCCATCCAGCCTTCCAATCTAGAGCAATTCTCAGCTATGCTGTGCACGGATGCAGAAATTTACACCGGCTACGGCGCCACCGAAGCCATGCCGGTGGCCTCCATCGGCAGTAAAGAAATTCTTTCCGAAACCGGGGTTCTCAGTGAAAAAGGTTACGGTATCTGCGCCGGCTTACCGATTAACGGCATTGACGTTCGTATCATACCCATCAGTGACGAACCGCTGGAGCACTGGTCGTCCGCAAACGTGATCACCAATGGTGACGTCGGCGAAATCACCGTCAAAGGAAACCTGGTAACCCGAAACTATTTTGATCGTCCCGAAGCCGACCGGTTAGCCAAAATAAAAGACGGAGATGGGATACGACACCGGATGGGGGATCTGGGCCGCATCGATGAAAACGGTCGTATCTGGTTTTACGGACGGAAAAACCAGCGGGTGATCACTGATAACGGCACCCTTTTTACGATTTCCTGCGAGGCTATCTTTAACAATCATCCCAGGGTATTTCGCAGCGCCCTGGTGGGTGTAGGACCCGCCCCCCATCAAAAACCGGTGATCTGTATTGAACTGCAACCGGACGACAACGGCAGAAATAAAGAAGAATTGACACGCGATCTTCTCGATCTCGCAAAAAAAAATGACCTGACCGGGGCCATTGATACGGTTCTGTATCCCGACACTTTTCCGGTGGACATCCGCCACAACTCAAAGATTTTCCGGGAGAAACTGGCTTTGTGGGCAGAAAAACAACTAAAGTGATTCCAGATGAGTACAACTTTTTTGTATGCTGGTTCAATTTTGCTTTTAGTGCATTAAACTTATTGTTTTTGAGCGCCCCGAATTCATTCGGGGCTCGAGGATCGTCCCGCACAGCGGGACTTGAGGAGCGTTCCTTCGGAACTTGAGGCCGAAAAACCCTCCAATGACAAATGATAAATAAATTTATCATGCCAAATACCGTTTAGCAGTTTTGTTTGGCCTCAAGCGGAGCCGTCTGGCGCAGCGATCCTCAAGCGTTAGCGCTCCTCTATCGAAGCGATCATTTAGCTCTTATGAATTCCGATAGCACAAACTTGAACAAACTATCTAATAAGAAGCGCAAATCGGAGAACATTTTAGTTACCGGTGGCGGAGGATTTCTGGGCAAAGCGATTGTGAAGCGGCTTGTCCAAAGGGGAGATCGGGTCCGCAGCTTCTCCCGCGGCTTCTACCCCGCGCTCGATAACCGGGGTGTCAAACTGATACAGGGGGATATCGGCGATGCGGCGGTAGTGGCAAAGGCATGTCGGAACGTGGATACCGTATTTCACGTCGCAGCCAAAGCCGGTGTTTGGGGAAAATATGAAGATTATCACCGCACCAACGTGATCGGCACCCGAAACGTGATCACTGCCTGCAAGAGCAGCGATGTCCAACAATTGGTCTATACCAGTTCACCCAGTGTCATATTTGACGGCTCGGATATGGAAGGCGTGGATGAATCGGCCCCCTACCCCGATCACTACCTGACCCACTACCCCAGGACTAAAGCCATGGCAGAGAAGGAGTTGGTTCAGGGAGCCGCAGATGGGCTTAAAACCATTGTGCTGCGGCCGCATCTGATCTGGGGACCGGGGGACAAGCACATGGTTCCACGGATCATTGAACGGGCTAAACAGCTGAAACGGGTGGGCAAAAGGAAAAACCTGGTGGACACTATCTACATCGATAACGCGGCCGAGGCCCACATTCTGGCAGCCGACAAGCTGAAAGCAAATCCGGCGCTTTCCGGCAAAATATATTTTATCAGCCAGGGAAAGCCGATACCTCTGTGGGACATGGTCGATGCCATCCTCGGTGCCGCCGGGCTCGAACCGGTGAAAGGGTCGATGCCTGCAAGTGCGGCCTGGCTGATCGGCGCCGCCCTGGAACTGATTTACAATACGTTTCAACTGAAAGGCGAGCCCCGTATGACACGCTTTGTCGCCAAAGAGTTGGCTACGGCCCACTGGTTCGACATCAGCGCTGCACAACGGGATTTGAGTTATCAACCGCGTGTTTCTACTGAGGAGGGACTGCGCCGGCTTGCGCAATGGCTTGAAAAGAAATAACTCAAATTTGACACCCGTGAGAAACGCAATGCCTGCCGCTGCCCCGGGCAGAACAGATCCGCATCAAATGGCTACATGATTATGCTCGCGGCTGTAATTATTGATGGGTCGAATTGCCTAACCACCGTGTTTTATCAATTCGACCAGATCTAACGGTGTCGTTTCGTGATCACCGGCTAACTTTCGCAGTTTATCTTCCGGCTTTGCCTTGATTCCCTTGATTGAAAGATTGTTCAGGGCCCGGTCAATGGGAATCGAGTTGTTTTGACACACTTCGGCCAGGGTCATCTTTCCATAACCCAAGCCCTGACCGCTGCCGCTTGCTTTCACTTTTCCGGGTTCTTCAGATTGAGCGGCGTCTTTTTGTGCAGCAATTGTTTTGATATTTTCATAGATATCAGTCGGGCTGACCCGGTTCTCCTGTGCTATTTTCTTGATGGTCATATCCTCCCGGGTACGGATATTATTTTGGGTCAACCCCCGAGCGATGACTTTCAAATTCAGATTGTATTGACTGCACAGATCGGCCAGGGTCAGGTTGCCTGTCCCGGCCGGGGCCGAATCCGGAAGTTTTTGGGCCTGGCCTGAATAACAGAGCCTGTGCCGGGTAAAAAGTACCCGGAAAGACCGTGAAGCAGACTCATGTGGGTAAAAAATATCCAGCGGCTGTAAAAATAGGGTAGCGGATTGCTTCAGTATAGTACAATTGATAACTTCTGTTGACAGCTCAATTCTATCTGTTATTTAATAAATTTTTTATGCTCGTCGTATACCGTGACAACCTAAAGGGAAAATGGGATGAATAAAGCGGTTATTTCGGTACTTGGACCGGATCGGCCCGGCATCATCGCTGCGGCTACAAGGATATTATTCGAACAGGATTGCAATATCGAAAATGTCAGCCAGACAATCCTGCAATCCGAATTCAGCGGGATCTTCATTGTGGCCATGTCCGGCGATCTTACAATACAGGATCTTCATCAATACCTTAAAGAAGGACTTAATCCGTTAAATCTGCATGTTTATGTAAAAAATCTGGACACACCCGGTATAGAATTTTCGGTTGAAAATAGCGAACCGTTTATCATAACCACCAAGGGTCCTGACCGGAAAGGCTTGGTGGCCGCCGTCACGGAAATCATCGCCAGATATGGTGCAAATGTGACCAACCTGCAGGCGGTGTTTAAAGGCGGAGACGATCCGGAAAACAACATCATGATTTATGAAGTCGATGTTCCTAACGACATCGATCAGCAGGCCCTGTATAAAGATCTGAGAGCCAAGGCCATCGAACTTTCGCTGAATATCAGCATCCAGCACAGGAATGTATTCGAGGCCATAAACCGGATTTAATACAGTTTTTATAAAAACCTGATGGATGGAAGGATAATATGCTAACCGACCGGGAAATCCTTTCGACCCTGGAAATGCTGCAGAATGAGCACCTGGATGTTCGAACGGTAACACTGGGGATCAATCTGCTCGATTGTGCGAGCCATGATCTGAATCGATTAAAAGATAACATCTTTAACAGGATTGCAGATCTGGCCGGCAACCTCGTCAGGGTTTGTAATCAAATCGGTGATAAATACGGTATACCGGTGGTGAACAAACGCATTTCGGTCAGCCCGATTGCCGTTGTCGCCGGACCTTTTTCTTCCTCGCAAATGATTGAAATCGCCGGGGTGCTGAACAGGGCTGCTGCAGAGGTTAACGTTGATTTCATCGGCGGCTTCACCGCTCTTGTGGAAAAAGGCATTTCCAGAGGAGACAGAGCTCTCATCGATGCCATACCGGAAGCACTGGCGGAAACCGACCGGGTGTGTGCCTCGGTCAATGTCGCGTCAACCCGGGCCGGAATCAACATGGACGCTGTCTATTTAATGGGCCAAAAGATAAAGCGGGCGGCCGGCCTCTCCGCAAAAAACGACGGTATTGCCTGCGCCAAGCTTTGTGTCTTCGCAAACATTCCCCAGGATATTCCATTCATGGCCGGTGCCTATCTGGGCATCGGCGAAGCCGATGCGGTTATCAACGTTGGCGTCAGTGGTCCCGGTGTGGTTAAAAAAGCGGTGGACCGTGCTCTGGCGGCCAACCCGCGGATGGATTTGGGACGCATATCAGAATTGATCAAGCGCACGGCTTATAAGGTCACCCGGGTGGGTGAGCTTATCGGCAGAGAAGTGGCAAAAAATCTTGATATCCGTTTCGGCGTAGCGGATCTCTCGCTGGCCCCGACACCGAATGTGGGTGACAGTGTGGGTGAAATATTTCAGAGCCTCGGCCTGTTGAGTATTGGCGTACCCGGTACCACAGCCGCACTGGCACTGATTAATGACGCGGTGAAAAAAGGCGGTGCTTTCGCAAGTTCTCATGTCGGCGGCCTGAGCGGATCTTTTCTTCCGGTCAGTGAGGATCTGAATATCTCCGAAGCTGCAAGAAACGGTCATTTATCTATTGAAAAGCTGGAAGCCCTTACCAGCGTCTGTTCGGTGGGGCTGGATATGGTAGCTATTCCGGGAGAAACTACAGAGGATACGATTGCCGCTATTATTGCCGATGAAATGGCCATCGGCGTGATAAATAACAAAACCACGGCCACCCGTCTTATCCCGGTTCCCGGTAAGAAAGCCGGCGACAGTGCCTATTTCGGCGGCCTGCTCGGCCAGTCTGTTATCATGCCGGTAAACAATGCCCGGGGGGCAAACCCATTTATCAGGCTCGGCGGCCGTATCCCCGCTCCGATCCAAAGTCTTACCAATTAACCGGATTAAAATCGAACACCACCAATCATCGTCTTGCCCGTCGGTCATCTCCCGATTTTTTCGACCTTCACCTGAACCGCTTTCAGTGCGGGAAACCCGCTGATCGGGTCGTTGATGTCATCGTGGGTGAGAAAATTGACCCGCCAGTCCTCCCAGCCATGATAGATTTCGATCACGCCCGGACGAAGCTCCGATGGGTGTCGAACCTTTGCACGGATATCAAGCGAGCCGACTTCCGAAGTCACCCGGACCAGATCGTCGTTGCTAATACCCAGGTCGGCGGCATCCTGGGGGTGCATCTCAACCACCGCTTGCGGGTGCACGTTGCGAAAGCGTGGAATATTCTGGTGCCGGGAGTGGTAAAAGAGAGATTTTCTCGCCCCGGTGGTCAGCACGAAAGGATATAAAGTGCTGGTTTGACATATATGATGGGGTGGAACATATTCGGGTATCTCGGACAAACCCAGGCTTTTTAAATAGGCGGAAGCAAACTCTATTTTTCCTGATGGGGTCGGCAATTTTTTTTTCAAATGCTTTTTGTATCGAACCGCTTTGTAGACATAACCTTCCGGATGTCTTCTCAGCTTCTCAAGACTTATCCCTGTCGGTTCCAGGATCCAGCGGTTGACTTCTTCTTCGTTTTTCCATGGAAAATATTTTTCACCGAAACCGAGTCGATGCGCCAGGTCGTGCCATAAGGAATACTCGTCACGCACACCCGAAATTTCCAGAACCTTTTGGGTAAGATTCACCATCTGTCTTTTAGGGAAATAGTGAATTTCCGATCTCTCCAGAAACGTGGCGGCCGGTAGAACATAATGGGCCAGTTTGGCCGTCGGCGTCAAAAAAAAGTCGTTCACAACGAAAAGGTCGAGGGTCGACAGCGCTTTTTCAACCTTCCGTGTGTTGGGATTTGTCACTGCAGGATTGGCAGCCGTCAGGATAAGACCTTTCAATGGATACTCACCATTGCCGAGCATGTAATCCATGGCGGTCATCGAATGGCATTCTTTGCGGATGTCATAAAGGGCGGGAAATTTGTCAGCCCCGATCGGTTTTTGATCTTCAAGCTGAATTTCGCCATAAAGGTTTAGTTGTCGCCCCCCCATCTCTTCGGGCCAGAAAAGTCCGCAACTGATGTCTATGTTGCCGCACAGACACGCCAAAATGGCAAACGTCCGGACGCTGTTGACACCGTTATCATGATGCTCCAGACCGGTCCCCGGAAAGATGCTGATATTGGGACGATTCTTTATGACCAATTGTGCAATATTTTCTACAACATGACTGTAAATTCCGCTTTGTTTTTCAACATATTCCGGTGTGAATTTGTTAGCATACGCGGCAATCTTATCAAATCCGATGGAATAGCGTTCAACCAGTTCGCTGTCATAATTTTTTGTTTCGATCAAATACCGGATCAAACCCCACCCCAGAGCGCCGTCTGTACCGGGATAAGGCTGGGCGAAAATGTCGGCATAGCAGGCAACCGGATTAAGCCGCGGATCGATGACCACAAGTTTTACACCTCGCTCCCTTCCATCTGCGAACTCCCGCATAAAAGGCGGGTGGCAGATCGGGGGATTGGTACCGAGGAGTATGATGAGGTCGGCATGTGAGAATTCCGGAAATGCATTCCAGAACCCGGTGACCAGACTGTGGCCCATGTACCGGCCATTGTAACATGCGGAATCGTTTGAGAAATAATTGGGAGACCCAAAGGCCTGTATAAACCGCCTGGGGTATCCTTCCTGCTGATAAAATCCGACCCCCTCACCTTTCCAGACCCCAATGGATCTTGCACCGAATTGGTCCTTGAGCCCAAGCATCTTTTCGGCGATTTCATCCAACGCCCGTTCCCAGGAAACATTACTGAAGGTGCCGTCCGGTTGTCTCTTGAGCGGTTTCAGGATGCGATGCGGATGATAAAACAGGTCTATGGCCGCACTTCCCCTCGGGCACATCCGCCCTTGATTGACCGGGTGACGATCAAAAGGGGTTATGTCGGTGATAACGCCGTCTTTTAAGTGCACGTTGATGGCACAGCGGGTATCACACATGCGGCACAGTGTCTGTACTATTCCGTTCTGTTTGATTGCCTTAATCTTCATGACCGATGTGGCCCCTCATGCAAGGGAGAGGTTTTGGCGAATGTTTGGTCGACTTTCTTGCGTTTCATGTTAGCAAGATAGTTAATGTCGGCGTAATGCAGGGCCCCGGCCATACAATTTTTCACGCACTTCGGATCTCCACCGCACAGGTCGCACTTGGCCGCTACATGCTGCAGATTTTCAAAATGCATGCATCCAAATGGACAGGCAAACACACACATTCTGCAGCCGACACAAAGCTTTTCATCCACGACTACGGCCCCTGTGTGCGGATCGCGCCGGATGGCATTGGCCGGGCAAATATTCAGGCAGGCCGCCACGTCGCATTGAAGGCAGGTCAGGGTAAAAATGGTGCGCTGATCCATGTCGATCTGAACCCAGATATTTGTATTTTCGCTTTTGAAACCGCCGGCTTCCTGAAATGAGCACACCCTCTCGCAGTTTCGACATGCCAGGCAGCGATTGTGTTCGACAAATACGACTTTCACTTAGCATCTCCTCAATAGAAATTGGATTAAACTAGTAATTTAAGGCATAAAACCGTAGAAAGTGCAAGGCTAAAGGATGAGGATAACCCTCATTAACGAGCAGCGGTATACTGTGCCCCCTGGAACAGACATATCAAGCTCCTGGACACGGACACGGCGGCCGGTGTCATCCCCTTTCCGGCACCGGTAGTGGAGAATATTGCTTGACAAGGCTTAAGGTTGTTGATCTATTACGAAAACTTTGTGAATTCATTTAAAAAAACTCAATCATGGTTGAATCAAGACACTCAATATCCAGAGGTCTCTGGCGCAAGATTCACAAATCCCCTCTGTTTGATATTACTCAGTTTGTCCTGCTCATTGTGCTGATCCTCTGGTTTTTTGCCCGCAGTACCGAACAGCTTGGTTACAACTGGCAGTGGTATCAAGTCCCCCGCTACATTTTTCAAATGACCGAAGACGGAATTCAATTCGGTCCGCTGTGGGAAGGCCTGATGATCACCTTTCGCATCTCGGCTATCAGTTTGGTCCTGTCTCTGGTCATCGGGCTGACGACCGCCCTTTTAAGGCTGTCGCACTCCTTTGTGGCAAAAACCATCGCGCGTGTCTACCTGGAGTTGATCCGCAACACGCCGCTCCTCATCCAGCTTTTTTTCATTTATTTTGTTCTCGGACCGGTGCTGGGACTCAGCCGCTTTCCATCCGCCGTGCTGGCCCTGAGCTTATTCGAAGGTGCTTATGCTTCCGAAATTTTTCGCGCCGGGATTGTCTCCATTCGAAGGGGACAGTGGGAGGCGGCTTACAGCCTTGGACTGAGCCTGTTCGATACCTACAAAGACATCGTCCTGCCCCAGGCAATTCGCCGCATTCTGCCGCCACTCACCAGTCAGGCCATTTCCCTGATCAAGGATTCGGCTCTGGTAAGCACCATTGCCATCTATGATCTAACCATGCAGGCCCAGGCGGTAATTGCGGAAACCTTTCTCACTTTCGAATTATGGTTTACGGTGGCAGGAATGTATCTGATCGTCACCGCGACTTTGTCAATCATTGTCAATATCATGGAAAACCGTTTCAAGATGGTCACCTAGTGTACTGTCCCAGGAATAAGTTTAATAAATGGTCGGTCATAAAATTTTCTGAGAGGCGTTATGATTCCTGATGGCGGTGTGTGGCCGGATATTTGAAATCGTAAGCCGGCGGTGCAATGACAATCAGCTTGTTGTGACGATTCCAAATATCGGGCCACGATCCATTCAGAGGCTATGCATCAACATAACGCCTCTCAGAAAATCCCATGACCTGAGGCAATTTCATAAGTTATTTCTGGGACACGACACTGATATTGAGGAGCTTTTTTATATGGCTTTTAAGGATGAAGGGGATAACATCATCGTTGTCGATAATATCAGCAAGACTTTTCCCGGGGGCGTGAAGGCCCTGGTGGATTTTTCCACTAAAATCCATCGCGGCGAGGTGGTGGTCATCATCGGGCCGTCCGGGTCCGGGAAATCTACTTTTCTGCGCTGTTTGAACGGCCTGGAAGAAATAGACAGCGGCACCATCGAGATTGACGGCATTCCCCTGGATGACAACAAAAATAACCGGCTGGAAATCCGCAAGGAAGTGGGTATGGTGTTTCAGCTGTTCAATCTGTTTCCGCACCTGACCGTGCTCGAAAACATCAACCTGGCCTTGCGGCGGGTTCGAAAAAAATCCAAAGAAGAAGCCATCCGCACCTCGATGAACCTCCTGGAAAAAGTCGGCATTGCAGAAAAAGTCGACAACTATCCCAGTCAGCTTTCCGGGGGCCAGCAGCAGCGCGTTGCGATAGCCCGGGCTCTGGCCATGATGCCCAAGATAATGCTGTTCGATGAGGCGACCAGTGCATTGGATCCTGAGATGATCGGAGAAGTGCTGGACGTTATGAAAAAGCTGGCCCGCGAAGGGATGACCATGGTCTGTGTGACCCATGAAATGGGATTTGCTCGTGAGGTCAGCGACCGGGTCATTTTTATGGAAGCCGGCCGCATCGTTGAGGTGGGAACGGCCAAGCACTTTTTCACAGACCCCAACGAGGAAAGGACCAAACTCTTCCTTAGCCAGATATTGTAAGGCAACCACAGGAGAAAACATAAAACCCAAAACTCTCATCAAGGAGGCAATTATGATGAAATGGCGAAAATGGTTCGTTGGTTTTCTGGTACTCGGTCTCTTATTAAGCCTGCCCGGATTTACTTTGGCGGGAAAAATACAGCAGCAGCTGACCAAGGAGAGCACCCTGGAGCAGATCCTGAAGCGGGGTGTCATGCGCGTCGGTATGGACACTTTCGTTCCCTGGGCCATGAAAGATAAAACCGGCAAGTTCGTCGGTTTTGAGATCGATGTGGCCAAACAGCTAGCCGAGGATATGGGGGTTAAGGTGGAATTCGTGCCCACCAAATGGGCCGGTATCATACCTGCGCTTCTAACGGGCAAGTACGACGTAATTATCGGCGGCATGGGGATCCGGACCAAGCGCGCCCTGAAGGTCAACTTCACCACCCCCTACGACTACTCCGGCATGTCCATGGTAGCCCACAAAAAACTGTCTGCCGGTTTTGACTCTCTTGAGGATTTTAACCAGCCGAACGTTCAACTCGCCTGCCGGCTGGGAACCACAGCCGTGATGGCCGCCAAAAAATATATGCCCAAGGCCAAGCTGCGCCTGTTTGAAGATCAAGCCCAAGCTTACCAGGAACTTCGCAACGGCAGCGTGCATGCCGTGGTGGGATCGTCGCCCCGTCCGGCGTTCGAATCGGTGAAATATTCCGAGATCCTGTTCATGCCGCTCAAGGGTAATTTCACAAAAGAACCCATCGCGTTTGCCCTACGCAAGGGTGATTTCGACACGCATGTCTTTTTCAATAGCTGGATCACCAATATGCGCGACACAGGCTGGCTGCAGGAAAGACACCGGTACTGGTTCGAAACCCGCGACTGGGCCGGCCTGGTGGAATAACCGCAATGATTAATAGATTCTAACTTCTTTAACCATTCAGGGGCCGGCAGCCGACACGACCCTTTACTGCCGGCCCCCGAAAATGTTTTCAAAGGGTGTTTGCGTGCTTCAGAAAAAAAGCCGGTTCACACTGCTGGATATTGTAATCGTCGTGTTATTACTCGGCCTGGCAGCCTACATCGCCTACCGGCTGACGATGAAACTCAATTATAAGTGGAACTGGCGGATCATTCCCCAGTATCTCTATTTTTTCGATGAGGAAAAAGGCCGCTGGACGGCCAATGTGTTGATGCAGGGTCTGTATACCACCATCCGCTTGAGCGTCTGGGCCACCTTTCTGGCCACGATTTTCGGTACCATTGCCGGTGTGATGCGCACCACTCCCAGGCTGTTCAATCGGCTCGTGGGCCGCACCTACGTGGAGTTGATCCGCAATGTTCCGCCACTGGTGCTGATCTTTATCTTTTACTTTTTTGTCAGCGATCAAATCATGCCGCTTCTGGGAGTGGACGAATTCATTCGCGCGCAATCCGAAACAACCCGCCACATGGTTGGCTTTTTTTTCGCCACCCCCGCCATGTTGACCGCTTTTCTTTCCGGGGTCATCACCGTTGCTTTGTTTCAGGGCGCCTACATAACCGAAATCATTCGGGCCGGAATACAGTCCATCAACAGGGGGCAGTGGGAAGCTGGGTACACACTGGGATTGTCCTGGGGGCAGCAGATGCGCGATGTAATTATGCCCCAGGCCATCAAGCGGGTTCTTCCGCCCTTGGCAAACGAGTTAATCAATACGCTCAAATATTCGGCCATCGTATCGGTCATTTCCATTCAGGAGCTTACCTATCAGGGGATGCAAGTGATGGCCGCCACCCAGGTAACCATCGAAGTATGGCTCACTATCACTGCGATGTACCTGGTATTGTGTCTGGCCCTTTCCCTTGGTGTTCAGTGGCTGGAACGCCGTCTGGCCCGCAGCGAAACCTGAACCGGATATTTCATAAATAAGGCCAATTTCATACAGGTTTTGAATTAAAGTGTTACATCGGTAATGCCCTGGAGATACGAAATATGGCTGACGAGACGGTGACGGTTATAAAAGCAAAGCACCTTGTGAATGTCGACGACGGGACAGTTGTTTGCGATCCATTCGTCGTCATCAAGGGGTCCCGCATCAGTTCCTGGGGACAGCCGAACAGCACGCCGCCCCCCGAGCGTAGAGCTGTGCTGTTGGATCTGGCGGAACGGAGCCTTCTGCCGGGGCTCATCAACAGCCATGTCCACCTGTGTCTGCTTTCAGAGGGCAAACCCTTTTATCATCAACAGTCCAAAGAAATGGCGTTGCTCACCGCAGTGCGCAACATGCGGCGCGAATTGAACAGCGGTGTCACCACTGTACGCGACTGCGGTGATCAGCACGGCGCACTTTTCGCATTGCGACAGGCACTTGAAAAAGAAATACTGAGCGGTCCGCGGTTGATTCTCTGCGGTCCGCCGCTCACCATGACCGGAGGCCATGCCTATTTTCTGGGCGGCGTCGCCGACGGTCCGGCAGGTATTACCCGGGCGGTGCGCCGGCACATTTCCAGGGGAGCTGATTTTATCAAGATGATCGCCACCGGAGGAGGTACACCCGGGACTTTCCCGGCCCTGGCCTCCTATTCACGTCAAGAGATTGCAGCCGCCGTAAAGACGTCTCATAAACTCGGCAAATCGGTGGCCGCTCATTGTCGCGGCATTCCCGGCATCGAGAACTGCGTCGCGGCCGGTGTGGATCAAATCGAACACGCCTGTTTCGAGCTGCCGGATGGAAGCCTACGTTTCAGTATGCAGTTGGCGGATCGGATGGCGGCAGCCGGAATCTGCGTAACCCCCACAATCCAGCTGTACCGTGATGTTCAGGCGCACCTGGCACGCAAACAGAAAAATGATACGCTCACCCACGACGAGTCACGGCGTCTGAAACTGCTGCCGCAGGTCGTGGAAGAGAAATTTAGAGCACTGCAGGGTTTCTTGACCGCGGGCGTCAAATGCGTTGCCGGCAACGACGCCGGGCTTCCGCAAACAGGCTTCGGAGAACTGTGGCGTGAACTGGCAGCCATGGTAGAAGGAGGGATGTCCCCCGTTCAGGCCATTGCGGCCGCCACATGCAGCGCCGCACAATCCCTGAATATGAGCGATACGATCGGTTCCATCCAGCCCGGAAAACAGGCCGATCTTTTCGCAGTGGACGGTGATCCGACCCGGGATATCAGCGCTCTTTCCCGCGTCCGCATGGTCATGCAGGCCGGCCGCATCGTATTTCAAAATTGATACCCTGAGCGGTGGAAATCAGTACTAAGGGCTCACTCAAAAATAACTTCACATTTTAGACGTCGATGCATCCCGACTGGCTGCGTTGCGAAAACTCGCAATATGCTGGATATTTCTACGTTTTCACACCTTGCCAGCCGGACCCCTCAACGCCTAAAATTGCGAACTTATTTCTTCGTGAACCCTAAGTAAAGGAGATCCCTCTTATGACGATATTCAGACATGAACGGCAGAACATCGGCCGGCGATTCCGGCGTTTGCTGGCAGGCGAAAAACCGGAAGGCGCACTGGTGTGGCTGTGGGGCGCTGTACCTTCTTTCGCCGTTCAGAGCGTTGGCTATCCTCCTGCTGCCAGTTACAACGACCCGGAAAAAAGTTTTTGGGCCCAGATTTGGATCAGCGAAATGTTCGGGGACGACGGTGTCCCGAAAATAGCAGTGGGCGGTGCCTCGGACGTAACCTGGGCTTTCGGAGGAGAAATTAAATGGCCGACCGGTGAATACGACATGGCCCCCAGTGCGGTCCGG
>DAOVBC010000234.1 GCA_030670715.1 Deltaproteobacteria bacterium
GGCGGCACCGGGCAGGTGGCCGTCCTGCTGACGGATTCTCCCGATGATTACAAAGAAATCATATTGTGGGTGACCGAGGTAAGCCTGATCCCGGCCGACAAGAACAAGGCTGCGATCCGGCTTTACTACAATCCCGACGGCCAGGAGATCAATCTTCTGGATTATCAGGGTGAAGATTTTCTTCTGACGGTCAAAAAAAACGTGCCGGCCGCTTTTTACAGTAAAATACGGCTGAGGGTAAAAGATGTTCGGGCGACGGGGGACGGACCATGCGCAGTTAACAAGAATGATATCGAAATCAAACTGCCCAGCGGTAAAGTCGATCTGAATCCCCGGGACGGCGGCTTTTATGTTCAAAAGGGAAAGACCGTTGCTTTACAATTGGACATTGACTGTGACAAGTCGATCAACCTGCACGAAGCCGGCAACTCCGGAAAATGCATCTTCCGACCGGTTGTCTTTGTTGATATCCACACCCTGCAGAAACCGCTGGAGTGCCCCCATGTGTTGCAAGGGATCATCCAGGAACTGATACACGGTGAGGGGGGCACCATTGATGGTTTTGTCCTCGACATGTCGCAGAATCACCGCGGTACGCTGGCGGTGTCACTCAAAGAAAACACCTTGATCTATGGCCCATCCGGTGAACTGAACGACTCCGCCCTGGTAAAAGGGGAAAAGGCCGCTGTCATAGGCCGCCTGTCACCGGGAGGTCACCTGGAAGCGCTGTATGTCACTGTCGGCGAGGTTCAGGTCGAACGCGGTGTCGTTGGGGCGGATCTAAGTCTAAGTAACTATACGTTTCCGCTGCAACAGCCCGGAGGCACCAGTCTGGAAGTGAATGTGACCGCTGATACGGCGGTTCTGGTCGGTTGCCGGGATGAAGATATTGTTGATCCTGAAAAAATTGCCGATGAAATCAAGACAGGAAAACGGGCCCGGGTGGTAGGGGTGGATGCGGATGCACCCGCTCCCGGCGATGGTTTTGTGGCAACGGTCATATTCCTCAAGCAGGAGATCCAGGGGGTGCTAAATGACATCACCGAGGTCTTTAAGGATAATGAGCTCATCGGATCGAACCTTGTTATCGAATATGCCCCGGGCCAGGAAACGTTTGTTTTTCTGGAGAAAGGCGCGCCGGTCTACCTGGAAGGTGATGGCGAAGTGCCCTTCAATTTGCTGACCCGATGGGTAGAGTGTCGTCCCGGCGAGATCAGGGTGCGGGTGATTTTCCCGCCACCGAGTGCGGGTCCGAATGCAATACCGGAAGTCTATGTGAAGCCCGATCGTTTGTACGGATTGGTGACGGATTTTGACCCTTACAACCGCCGCATCCTGTGGGTGGATGGTTCTAAAAAGGTTTTAGTTCGTTTCGGTGCCTTTGTCGTTGCCGACATCGGTGCCGAAGATCTACCGGTGTCGGTTTACAGCATCAGCAAGTTCGATACGATCACTGCGTTTGGTTTGGAAACATGCCTATACCCGCTTGAGGATGTTGATTTTCAGGCGTTCATGGTTTTTATCGAATAGCGGCTCCGGGCTGTGGCGGTCTTCGTCACGAGGTCGCTGCAGTACAAGCTTCAAATCGTCACAGCGGCAGGGCCGGCAATGCCCTGCCGCTTTTTTCTTTTGCCCCGACGGCATTGACGCGCGCGGGATACGTTATTATTAATATGTCGTACAGCGGATTGCCTTTATTTATTTAACGGGACACGCCCATCGCGGGAGGATTATATGCACAAATTGCAGCTACTGATCATTCTGGCGTTATTGGCCATGATTCCGGGCTGTTCCGGCCTCACGGTCAGCCAGGATTACGATGAGACGCTGGATTTTTCCGGTTTGAAGACGTTTAACTGGAAAACCGCAACCCAGCAGAAGACCGGCGATGTGCGGGTGGACAATCCTTTGCTCGACTCCCGGATTCGCACTGCTGTGGATCGATTCCTGTCAGAAAAGGGGTATCAGAAGGCTTCCCAGGGGACACCTCAATTTTACCTTGTTTATCAATATACGATTCGCAGCAAAGTTGGATCGGAAGGGGTCCGGACGGGGATCGGAATCGGTTTTGGCGGATCCGGACGCTATGGCGGGGTCGGTGTCAGTTCCGGCGGCGGCGTGAGTCAGTATGACGAAGGCATGCTGGTGATCGATATCATCGATGCCGGCAGCGGAAATCTGCTGTGGCGGGGCACCGGTGTCCGCCGTTTAACACAGGAATCAGGCCCGGAAGAAATAACAAAAGATGTAAACGAAACCGTTGAGAAAATCCTGGCCCAGTTTCCGCCGCAATCGAAGAAATAATCCCCGGCGTTCATTTGTATCACTCTCAATATTCTTGACAATTGTTACGTATCTGATAAAAGTTTTAAAGGTTAAAATTCAATTACGTCAACCCCGATATGGGAGAGCGTATGAAGCGTGAACAGAGAACCCCATTTCTCAAATTGAGATGTGGGGTTTTGTTTTATACCGCTTTCCATAATTATGTTCCGAAATACGGATTTGCGGTATAAGTGGTTGTAGAAAAAAACGTTAGAATACCGGAACGTTTTTTTGACAACCACTATATGCCAATTGTGGTTCTGTAAAGGAGTGAATCTGAAATTGGGCTTTGATCATTCTTTAAATATTGGCGACATCATCGACAACCGGCAATTGATCGGCATCTTCAAATGCAGCCCTCAGGGCGGGATGAGACGATCATTAGAAACGAACACCCTCATTTTGATCTCTGATCACACCAAGTCAGTTTATGATGATCGCTGGATCAGTAATGACATTTTGCATTATTCAGGCATCGGTTTGGAGGGGGATCAGAAAATCGAGGCCGCACCGAACAAGACATTGGCCGGGTCGGCAGATAACGGAATTAATATTTACCTGTTTGAGGTCTTTGAAAAAGGCAAATATCTTTATAGGGGCCGTGTCGAGCTTTATGATCAACCCTATCAGGCAAAACAGCCTGACCGGAATGATCAGCTGCGAAATGTGTGGATTTTTCCAATTAAGATTGTGGGTGAAGGTTCTCAATACCAGGTTCCGGATACGCTTATTAAAAAAAAGCAGCAGACCAAAGAGAGAATCGCAAAAAGGTTATCAGATAAAATACTTTTCCTGCGGGCGGTCCACTCGAATAAACGCCCCGTAAGCAGACAGGTGGGGTCGTCAACGTATGAACTGAACGTTTATGTTTCTGAATTAGCGATCCGAAGGGCCGATGGGATCTGCCAGTTGTGTGACCGGCCGGCACCGTTTGAAGACGCCAAGGGGTTACCGTTTCTGGAGTGCCACCACATCACCTGGTTGTCAAAGGGCGCTGAAGATACCATTGAAAATACCGTGGCGCTTTGCCCGAATTGTCACCGGAAAATGCACATGTTGAATCTAAAAATGGATGTAAAAAAACTAAAGGAAGAAGCCCAGAAAAACTGTTGCCAGCTCACCATCAACGGCAAGGTTATTTACGTGTGAAATATTCGGGTAGGTGTAAAATGGGAAGAGTACCAAAGATCATTATCGCGGCTATTATGTTAGGCGTCGTCGGCTTTTTGACCTATAAAGTCGTAATGGACCGGCAAAGAGAGGGTCTTGAAAAGGCAGTGCAGCAGGAGCAGAAGATCTGGCGGAAAAAAACAGATCGACTTGAACAAAAGGTTGCCCAACTTGAAGATGAGCTGGCAGTTGCCGAAGGAACAGCCGCCACCAAAGAAAAAGTGGCCGATGCCTTCGGCACCGGGGCGGTCAAGATTCATTATAAAGCCGAGCCTGAAAGTGGCCAGGACATAGAAAAGAAAATCATTGCTTTTTTTGCCTATCTTGACCGGAAGAAATATGCCGAGGCCAATAAACTCAAAGGGGGGAGCTACCGTCAATTTCAAATCGGTGTTGATCTGTTGTCGCAACAGTTTCCTATTATTTCCGGTGAAACAGATAACCTTTTCAGAATCCTGAAAAACCTGGCGCATATGTATAGGGTTCTGGGCAAAGAACGGGTTAACCTGACGAAAGACATTCTGGGTAACGAGCCGGAACTCATTGAAACAGCCACGCGAAATTTTTTTCTGTGGTTCACGATGGATGACTCAGTCTTGAAAGATCTCAAGGGTCGTCCGTCCGACAGGGTATTATATGTTTATTCCGGTTACTTTTTGCAAACCATCGGCGGAAGGGGGTATTTACTGCGAAGGGATTCAAAAGTCAGAACGCTGACATATCATTATTGCGTACTGCTGCTCGATCGCGCCAATGATGATAAGTTGAATTCTTTCGGCATAGATATCCGGCCGCACATAAAGGCTTCGATCAATAATGTTAAGAATCAGATAGGACTTAAAGACCGAAAAAAGTACCTGTTGGAATTAGATAATTTAGCCGATAAATATAAAATTTAACAATAATCTCTATGCAGACACCCTTCGGACTCACACCGTCACCACCGGCGCAATAGCGCCATCGAGCATCGGCACCACCGGTGCCCCTGCCCCAACCAACCTAATAAACCTTTACCGTGCCTGCCCCG
>DAOVBC010000291.1 GCA_030670715.1 Deltaproteobacteria bacterium
GGCTGGTGGGGGTTTGTAATCTATACCTACTACCGGAGAGATTATTTTTTCAGTCGGCAAGAAAATCTAAACACCCGAACTGTACCTGAAGAGGGTGACGATGGAACTTGATTATCATTATTATGCAATTTACCGCCTGGCTCAGCTTGCCGGGTTCAACACCAATGATGCTAAAACGATTGCTTACGCCTCACAATACGTAGATGACTCCACTGAAAGTGAACCGATAGAGCCTTTTCCGGACCAATATTTTGACACGGTCCGGACCGCACACTACGACCTGGGGGCTTTTGATTGGAATGTTCAGAAAAAAATCTACATGCCATTTCATTTTTTGCCGCAAGATATTCGCTGGCAGGCACCCGCAGCTTTTTCCTACGTTACCCGGCCGGCCACGGGAGGCAGCAACGAACTTGCGACGATGCTTGTCACCGATGCACTCAGCGAAAACCTTAAGCGATTTAGGCTTATCCGTCTTGGCATAACCCTGCATACCGTTGCCGACACTTTTTCTCACTTTGGTTTTTCAGGTCGCCATCACGATGAAAACAATGTCGGTCGTATATGGCATGCCAAAAAAGGCGGCGGCTGGAAATTGCAGCCTTTCGAGAGCTTTGTGGCGGATATTTTTGTTCCGCGAATCGGGCATGTCGAAGCGTTCAAATTTCCTGATCAGCCCTATTTAAGGTGGCGCTATACCAATGATGCCGGAAGCCGGAAAACAAGGGACAACCATACGTTTTGTATGAGAGGCGCCGGATTGATTTACCGTTTTCTTAAAAAGGCATATGATCCCGGAGCCGGAACGTCAAAGCTTCAGCAGGACCACCCCGATGACTATTCAACAATCGACAAACTGTTCAAAAAAAAGAGGAGCCTTGAAAGTCGCTGTAAATATTGGAAATCCTATACGGGTGCGCCCGGATATGACAGAAAAAAATGGCGCAGAGACGCTCTAAAAGGAGACGTCGATTGGGATGGCATGTCCCGGTCCGAACTGAAAGCCCACACAAAAAAACTGAAAGGCAAGACAAATTTTGATCAATCGAATTGGGCTTATTTTCACCGGGCGGCATTGAAACAGCGAAGTTCAGTCATCGGTTGGCTGAACTAGAAGAAATGAAAAAAAATGGGAAAGTAGAAAATCACATTCACTGAGATAAAAGAACAGGAGACATATATCACACAACCTTTATACCGCTTTCCATAATTATGTTCCGAAATACGGAATTGCGGTATAAGTGGTTGTAGAATAAAACGTTAGAATACCGGAATGTTTTTTTGACAACCACTATAGCGGCAGGATAAAAGGAGGTTTAAAATGGCGCAAGAATCTTTAGGCGAACGAATCTGGTACAAGCACTATCCGCCACAGGTGCCCAAGTGTCTCGATTATCCGGACTGCACACTGGCAGAGTTTCTTAAAGAAACCGCGATAAAACATGCCTCAAAACCGGCCATCTTTTTTCTGGATGCTGAAGTTTCCTACCGCGACCTCTGGGATATGGTCCGACGCTTGGCCACAGCTTTTGCCGGCCTTGGCTTTAAAAAGGGCGACGTGATCGCACTCATGCTGCCCAATTCCATACAGTTTGTGGTCGCCTATTATGCCTGTCAACTTCTGGGCGTTACTGTAACCTCGATAAACCCAACGTACAAGGCCCTGGAAGTCCGCCACCAGCTCAAAGATTCCGGAGCAAAGGCGCTTTTGATACTGGATGCCCTCTTTGAGGAGGCCCGGGACGGAATCGAGGGTACCGCGGTGGAAAAGATCATCGGAACCAATATTGTAGATCTGTGCGGGTTTTCAGCGCTAAAGGTGTTTCTGGGCAAATTACTGAAGAAAATACCCACCGGTGCACTGCCTGCCGATGCTTTAAAATTGACCGAACTTTTAAAGGCGGACCCTGATCCACCCGAAGTCGAAATCGATCCTGAGGATGAGGCCGTCCTTCTGTATACCGGAGGAACCACCGGGCTGCCCAAAGGCGCCATGCTCACTCACCGCAATGTGGTTTCCAACGCGACAATGTGCAATGCCTGGCTGTGGAAGAGACAGGAAAATATGGGTATCATCGGCGTCCTGCCCCTTTTTCACTCTTTTGCCATGACCACGGTGATGAATATAGCTATTCTCCTTGGGGGATTCCAGGTTCTATTCCCCCGGCCGCCGGAGGACATGGCCGAACTGTTTGCCGCCATTGAGAAGTATTCGTCAAATGCCGATCTGATCATGCCCGGGGTGGCAGTGCTTTTTAACAAGATCAACACCCACCCACAGGTGAAGAATTTTGATCTGAGCGGGCTAAAAATAGCCATTTCAGGAGCCGGCCCGCTGCCGCTGGAGATTCAAGATAAATTTGAAGAACTGACCGGCTCGGTCATTATCGAAGGATACGGACTGAGTGAGACCACGCCGGTGACCCATGGCAATCCCATCGCGGGCTATCGCAAACAGGGCACCATCGGCCTGCCCTTCCCCGACACGGATATCAAGATCATGGACAAGGAAACCGGCACCAGAGAGCTGCCGCCGCTGCCTTTTGCCGTAGCTGAAACCGGGGGACTGACCGAGGAGCAGGCCGGGGAAGCCGATGCCTATACCGGTGAACTGGTCATCAAGGGCCCCCAGGTAATGCGCGGGTATAAAAACAAGCCCGAAGAGACGGCTGACACCATTCGGGACGGCTGGCTGTATACCGGTGATATCGCCTGCATCGATGCCGACGGTTTCACCATTATTCGTGACCGGGCCAAGGACATGATCAAGTTCAAGGGTTACGCGGTCTTTCCGGCCGAGGTGGAAGATCTGCTTCATAGACATCCCGGCATCCAGGGCGCTGCTGTGATCGGCGTGCCCCATGAAAAGGTCGGTGAGGTAGTGAAGGCTTTTATCGTACCGGCCCCGGCATATAAGGAGCAAATTACGGCTGAAGAAATCCAGGAGTGGGCCAAAGATAATATGGCCGCCCACAAAATTCCGTCTATCATTGAATTTCGTGAAGAATTACCCACCACCCTGGTGGGCAAGATCCTGCGACGGGTTCTACGGGAGGAAGAACTGGAGAAGCTGAAGGAGAGCTGATTTTCAGTTCTTATCAATATGTCGAAGTGAAGATACAATCCGAATAATTTATTAAAAAACAACCGTTCCCGGAGCAAGAAAGAAACATTTTTTTTCGCATGTTAACCCGGATATTTCACGAGTTTGAGGCGTTCATTTGCAAGGCACTCGGGGGCGAAGCTGTACTTATGCTACCGCAAGCCCCTGACGACTCACCGAAGTTTATATAAACGGACGAGAAGTCCAGCTATGCTGGGAAACGCTGCAAATGGACGCCTCGGGCTCGCCCGCAGGGTGAAAATTTTTATGCTGATCAGAGAACCGACAAAATTGATTCGGTACAATGTGCCACCCGGGAAATTCAACTCTAATAGCTTTTAATATGGTGAATATTTTTAAAAAAATTAAGTTGCATAAAATTTTTCATGAAATATTCGGGCTAAACAAAACAGGGGGAGACAACGCCTTTATTTTCCTTCTGAGCATATTCATTGCCGGGTTGACCATTTCGTCGGTTCTGG
>DAOVBC010000025.1 GCA_030670715.1 Deltaproteobacteria bacterium
CAACGAAGAAACCGATGAAGATGTCCTTACTGATATAGATTCACGCGTATCCCATTGGAAAAATGTCTGGGCTCATCACGATCCGATAGAGCCCCACTGGCACCTTGGCCCTGTTGGGGTTCTGCCATCCCACCAGGGCACTGGCTTAGGTACGCAGTTAATGCGACGATTTTGCCAGGAAGTAGATGCCTGCAAGTCAGCTGCTTACTTGGAGACCGATATACCAGAGAATGTCCGTTTCTACCAAAAGTTTGACTTCCAGGTCGTTGACGAAACTGATATTTTCGGGATCAAGAACTTCTTTATGTGGCGATCTCCAAGATAGTAATCGCGGTCTTAAGGTTTTAGACGGATTGCTTGGTGTAAGACCCGTGCATTCTGATTTTATTTTTGGGCTTCGGTTTTTGGTGTAAGAGACTTAACGCCCATCGTGTCGATCAGTTGATTCATATTGGTTGTTTTTAGATTCATTCCGCCCTCAGACAGTGGCAGCAGCATGATATTTTTACCCTGGAGCGCTTCGGCGATTTTCAATTTTACCAGGGCTTCGCCCCCGGCAAGGGCCATCGCTTTGTTCATTTCCCTGATTCCTTCGGCCTCGGTGATCCCCTCGACTTTTATGGCTTCAGCCAGAAGTTTTTGTTTTTCATAATACGCATCGGCTTCGATCTCGGCCTGCTGGTATTCCCCATCCGCAGCGGCCACGACCTTGTGGACTTCTCCCCGGGCATCCTCCAGCTTGCGTATATATTCTTCGGTTACCGCGCGTTGGGCAGACTTGTTTTTTTCGACCAGTTGATCGGCTATCTTTTTGTCCTCAATGGCTTTCTGGTATTCTTTATTAAATCGATAATCTTTCGTTAGCACGTCCTTGACGATGATGCCAAAGGGGTTGAGAATTTCCTGCAGTACCTGTTTGGCTTTTTGTGCCTGCAGATCGCGTTTATCGGCCACGTAAAATTCTTCTGTTTTCAGTTCACCGAAAATATCCCTGGGTTTGCTCCTAGCAACGGTGCGAACGATTTTCTCCTTCAATGTTTGGTTATCAGGGGCTACATATTGAAGAATATATGGCGCCTTGGCCGGATCAATCTGATAGGCGATGATCACATCGAGGCTGATATCGTTGCCATCGATGGTTTTAAACAGCAGATCGTCGCGGGATTTTCGGTCGCCCCGACCCGCCGACAGAGTCATTTCCAGGTTCTGCAATTTTGTGTCAAATGTATTCCAATTGTTGATATAAGGCAGAATGAAATATGTGGATCCCGGCGCATAGACTTTATCCTCCACGCCCTGCTTGCCGAAAATCGGTAAATTTCTTGTACGGACACCCACTTCAGTATCCCCGGTGGTTGAAAAAACGCAGGCCTGGGTAAAGAGGAGCGTTACGGCCAGAATAACCAAAGTATATCGAAACTTCATCTTGCACCCCCTTTGCGGATGTCAAACAGCTTCAGAGCATTGTTCAGATCCAGAGGATTGACGCCGGACGGTCCGTCGCTGGGTAGAACGATAACATCCAGCCCTTTGTAGACTTCGGCCATTTTCAGCCCGACCATTCGTTCGGCCCCCGGGCCGCTGAGAGCCTCATTCTTCAAACGCACTTTCTCGGCATCGGCCAGCTTCACCAGAAGATCGGCTTGAGCTTTTTTCTTTCTGAAATAAAGGTCTTTTTCAGCCCGCCTCCGGGTGGCATAGGCTCTGCCTTTTTCCAGCTCTACAGCCGCCGCGGCTTTTCCTTCCTGGACGATTTTCTTCAGGGTTGCCTCCTCGATCGCCGCACGGGCCTCCGCCCGATTTTTAAAAACGAGCTGGTCCTTTAGTTTTTTCTCTTCAATATTGCGCTGAATTTCAGGGCTGTATGTAAAATAGCGTACCAGAACCTGTTCAACCATCATTCCTTTCGGATTTAATTCTTCGTTCAGCATTTCCCGGGCCATTTCAGTTTTTGCAACGCGCAGGGGACTGTTGTAGAATTCTTCGGTCGTCAACTCCCCCATCGCGTCTTTTAGTTTCGGTTCCGCCTGCGGTATGATGCCGTTTACTTCATAGAGGCCTCCCGGACCGATAATGGTAAACACTTTGTACGGATCGACGATTCGATATAGAATGGACACATCAACATCGACGAAAAAACCATCGGAAGTTTGGATGTGTGCCGCCTTTTCGACCCGTGACGCTTTAGCAGCAGTTTCGGGATGATTGGTAAGCTCCAGCACCTGAATGTCTTTGGGCAGCCGGTTCATCTCCTCCATGCCAAAAGGCAGAACCAGGTGATATCCGGGCCCATAAATCTCCTTGTGCACACCGCGCTTGATCCCGATCCGTACCACCTTGATGCCGAACTCATTCGGTTTGACATATTGAAGTAAAAACACGGCTGGAATGAGTAGAATGATCACAAGGATGAGCAATATAAACAGCTTTGCTTTCCAGGAAGACTTTCGTTTGGTGGGTTTCTTTTCCTTTGCGACTGCCTGTGGTTGTTGCTGATCTCCGGGCTGCTGTTCCGCCATTGTCGATGTCTCCTTTTCAAAATGCTAACGGATTGAAAGGCGATAGTTGTAAACAGGAAAACTTAACGGCTAATGCGAACCGGAATATATAATAAATTTGTCTCATTAGGCAACAGGTTTTCAAAAAAGCGGGTTTTTCATGAAATATTCAGGGTAACCGCTTAACAGCAAGCATGGTGATATCGTCAAATTGTTCGGTCCCGCCCATGTGGTTTTCTACTTCCGCGGAGAGTCTGTCAAGCAGCTGTCCGGAGGATGCTGCACCTGTCTTCAGAAACGCCAACAGTCTTTTTTCACTATAAAAAGAGCCGTCTTTGGCCCTGGCCTCGGTTACGCCGTCCGTGTATCCAAAAAGGATTTCACCCGGATTGATCCGTGCCTGTCGGATGTCTAAAATCACATCCGGCTGCACGCCCACCGCCGGTCCGGTCGGCCCGAGGTGTTCCCGCACCCCTCCGGAAGGATTGAGGATATATAGCGGATCATGTCCCCCGTTTATGTAAGCCAGGTCACCGGTTACCGGGTCAAGGACGCCGAAAAAAAGCGTTGCAAACATGGCCAGATCTTCATGATTCTGAACGATATAGTCGTTGGTAAGTTGAACCGCTTTCAGCGGATTGAATTGAAAGGAGTTTGACGTTATGTCCTCGGTGTTCTCAGCCGGGTTGGCGGCGGCAACGTCGGTATACTGGCAACTCAATCCATTAAGGGAGGTTTGACCGGAAAATATCCGTATCAGGCTGCGAAAAAGAGCCATGAAAAGAGCGGCTCCGACCCCCTTGTCACATACATCGGCAATGACCAGGCCCACCGAATCTCCCGGAAGGTCGAATGCATCGTAAAAATCTCCGGAAACCTGCCGGGCCGGTTTGAAAAAAGCGGCAAATTCCCACCCATCCCGGTGCGGCAGCTTTGACGGAAGAAAATTGGCCTGCATCTCCCGGCCCCGTTCCATTTCTTGATTCAGCGCCTGGGAATAAGCTTCGACCTGATTAAAACTCTTATGCAGGGCTGCTTCGGCTTTTTTACGATCGCTGACAGCTTCATGGATTTGATGATACATCTGGTTGAAGGCAGAGATTACCTCGCCCAGCTCATCCTTTCGTCGAATGGATGCGGAATAGAACTCCGGAGTTGCCTGGTCATTGCTGATAGCGTTTCCGGCCTCTACAAGGTCTCTCCGTAACCGCAGAACAGGGGTGACAACGATTGGATCAAGGGCGATCCAGGCCCCGGCTGTGACAAAAATGGAGATGATAACGACCAGCCCCGCGATTCTAAAAATGTAGGCAAACAACTCCTGGCGCACAGAGGCGGCATCCTGGCGTAATATCAACACATAGTTTCTTTTCAGTTCCTCTTCCAGCCACGCCGAGTCGTAGCGACTGCTGTTGGCGTTTCTCAAGTTTGTCGCCGCGCCGGTGTTTACCTGGGAAAATGAAAGTTCGGGCGGTTCGCCAAAGGTTCCAACCGCCTCCCCATCCGTCCGGTACAGCGCACCGCCGACAATATTCGGGCAGGTGTTCAGCTTATTTATCTGCTGAAAGAGGTTTTGATCTCCTGCGGCCTTTTGCGTGATATTCATCATAATCTCGACCTGGGCCGAAGTGATCGCCCTGAGCTGCATGAGAAGATCCTGTTCCCGTTTCAGGTACGAGGGAATAAGGATAATTGTTTCAATCACGATAACACTGACGAAAACATAGAATACAATTCGTCGTGAGAGCCGTGACCTGGACGACATAAATAATTTTTTAACGAGGCGGTGCAATCGCGAAATCTCCTGATTATATGTCTGTTATTGTCGTATACTTGCCGATACCATTACGCATAATACAGTAATTAATTATCACAAAAAACGTAAAAAATGCTAAGGTACTTTTGCAATATAAGTACCGGCAGATTAGATTGCAAACCGCATCAACAATTCAGTCAGCTGTACCGGATTGTTCGTGCTGTCAGCGCTAATTGAAAACATCGACCACGGACGGCGCAGATATCGCCGATGCCGGATTTGTCGCAGATCTGCCGCTGACGGAATTTATTGAAAACATCCGGGCGAGGCATGTTTGAAAAGCGTCATTAAAATAGCAGTTCGCGAACTGGTTGAATTTGTTTGTCGTACTGGTGACCTTGAATTCGAGTTTTCCGGCTCCCGCCGATCTATCGATGCGATTCGTGCCCACCAGAGGATCCAAAAGTCTCGACCGGACAGTTACCATCCGGAAGTTCCGGTCACATACCGGCACGAAACCGAGGAATTCATTATACAAATCGGCGGTCGTATCGACGGGGTTTACACTCTGGGCGCCGAAAGTTCAATCCAGAATCAGGTCGTCATCGATGAAATAAAGACAACCGGCCGTGGTCTTGAGCATTTTGAAAACTCGGAAAATGAGATGCACTGGGGACAGGCAAAGTGTTACGCATTCATGTATGCCGCTCAAAACGATTTGAAAGAGATCGGAATTCAGTTGACGTACTTTCAGATGGATTCGGGCGAAATCCGGGAATACCGGCGGACATTCACCTTCGATGACCTGGCACAGTTTTTTCAAAGTATTATCAACCGGTATCTGGAATGGGCCGAGACCATTACCCGATGGTGCCGGCTGCGTGATGAATCGATACGGGTGCTCCAATTTCCTTTTGAATTTTATCGTCCCGGACAGCGCAAGATGGCGGTGGAGATATACCGGACCATCGATGCCGGCGGCCAACTGATTGTCCAGGCCACCACAGGTATCGGCAAGACGATGGCGGCAATTTTTCCTGCCGTGAAGTCGATTGCCGAAGGGCTCACCACAAAAATATTCTACCTGACCGCCAGAACCACCGGGCGTACGGTCGCCGAAAAAGCGATAGAAGAGCTGAGAGCGGGAGGGCTTCGATTAAAATCTCTTACTTTGACTGCCAAGGATAAGATATGCTTTCATCCTGAAAAATCGTGCAGCGGGGATGAATGCGAATTTGCCCGGGGCTACTATGAACGCCTGAGTGGCGCGCTTTCGCAGATATTTTTGCAGGATGCACTCACGCGGGAGTATATTGAAGAAATCGCCGGTACCCATCGCCTGTGTCCATTTGAATTGTCCCTGGAGCTCTCCCTTTATGCCGATTGTATCATATGTGACTATAACTATGCCTTTGATCCCAGAGTTTACCTGAGACGCTTTTTTCTTGAAGGAAACGGCGATTACACGTTTCTGATTGATGAAGCCCACAATCTCGTTGATCGCTCAAGGGAAATGTTCTCGGCTGATATCCGCAAGCAGCCCTTTCTGGATTTGCGGCGGAAGGTTCGCAACACGCTGCCCCAGGTTTATAAAAGCATGGGCCGGATCAACACATGGCTGGTGAAAGCCCGTAAAAAATGTGCGGCATCTGGAGACAGGCTGGCGGAAAAAATGCAGCCGGAAGGTCTGTACCCGGCGCTGCGCGGATTTTTAAAGGTTACGGAAGATTGGCTTTCGCTCAACAAAAAGACGACCTTTCGGGAAGCTTTACTTGACTTATATTTCACGGTAGCCGGTTTTGTCCGGGTGGCTGAAAACTACGATGAAAGTTATGTGACCTGTTATGAACGGGTGGCGAAAGACCTGAGGCTGAAATTGTTTTGTATCGACCCTTCCGGACAGTTGCGTGAGGCTTTGAACAGATGCAGGGCAGCGATATTTTACTCCGCCACCATGACACCTGCTGCGTATTTTAAAAAAATTTTCGGCTGCCGCGATTTGGCCGGACATCTCATTCTCCCTTCCCCCTTCCCGGCTGAAAATCTGGGGCTGTTTGTCTCTGACCGCATATCGACCCTCTATCGGCAGCGGGAAATGACGGCTCCGGCCGTCACCGGTGCTGTCGCGGCCCTCGTGCAACAAAAAAGAGGGAATTATCTGCTTTTTTTCCCTTCCTATGAATATATGCTGATGATCCATGACGCCTTTAAAGCCGGTAGCCCTGATATTGATACGATTTTACAGACGCGTGAAATGGGGGAACCGGAAAGAATCGCATTTCTCAGTAAGTTTTCATTAGACCCATCAGATACCCTTGTGGGTTTTGCAGTCATGGGGGGCATTTTCGGCGAAGGGATTGACCTCGTCGGTGATCGTCTAAACGCTGCGGCAATCGTGGGGGTGGGGCTTCCCGGGATTTCGCTTGAACGGGAACTGATCCGGGAGTACTTTTCTCAAAGCCATAATGCCGGATTTGAGTTCGCCTACCTTTATCCCGGGATCAACCGTGTCCTACAGGCGGCCGGGCGGGTAATCCGCTCCGAAAATGAACGCGGAGTGGTGCTTTTGATCGATCAGCGGTTTGGTATCCACCGCTATCGCTCTTTGCTGCCCCGGGAATGGATACCGACCCGGGTACACAATGAACAGCAGCTTAGGGAGTATCTTAGCAGGTTCTGGGGTTGACCCCAGTATTTCAGGGCAGGAAATATTCGTTTGACATTATAAAATAGAGCGTGTTAGTTCTGCGCACTATTTTCGATCCGAATATTCTATTAAAAATTGAAAAGGCGATAATGAAAAAATTACTTTTTGTTTTGCTTGCATCCACAATCTTTTCCCTGTCAGCCTGTTCCTCTTCGGCTAATCCGGACGCGGAAAGGGCGGCGGTGGCGGTTGCCGTTGACTGGCTTGAGCTCATTGATGGGGGTATGTACGCAGAGAGCTGGGAGGTAGCCGCCGAAAAATTTAAAATGGATGGCAGCCGGAAAAAATGGGGGACGACTATAAGATTAATACGGGATCCCCGGGGCAAAATACTAACCCGCGAACTTCAAACCGCCAATTATAAAACCCGGCTTCCCGGGGCGGCGCAAGGGCAGTACGTTGTCGTCAAGTTTGACACGGTTTTTGAAAAGAAGGGGTCCAGCGTTGAGACCGTAGTCACGGTGATGGACAGCAGCGGCCGAATGCGGGTGACGGGATATCAGCTTGATTAATGCGAACACGACTTTTTAAACGCCTCTTGACCCGCTGCCGCAGGGAGGGTATTAAGATGGATACAATCATAATCATGGTCGATCTTTTATTCAAACAGTGCCGGTCGATGGGGCAGGTTTCCGGTAACCTGGCGCAATTGCCATGGCAATTGTGCTCCTTTGGTATGTAACGTTATTGCCCGGCCCTGATTACAGGCAGACCTGCGGCACTGATCAACAAAGGAGGATAATATGGCTGTTAAAATTCTTATCAAACGTAAGATCATGGCAGATAAAGCAAAAGAGATGATTCCGCTCTTCAGGCAAATGAGAGCCCTGGCTACCAATCAGCCCGGTTACATCTCCGGTGAGACGTTAAAACGTCTGGATTCACCGGACGAGTTCCTGATTATCAGTACCTGGCATTCTTCTAAAGACTGGAATAATTTTTTGCAAAGCCCGGAGCGAAACGAAATTGTAAAAAAGATCGATTCCCTGCTGGGGGGTGAAACCGTGTACGAAATTTACCACTACGGTTTTTCCGAATAGCGCTACAATGCATCTGCAACCAATCCCTTTGAACAGACATCTCCTGCAGAGAGGTAGAGGCTTTGTGAACGTCGCTGAAAATTTGAGCATTCATGCGCTTCTCTTCGGTGCTTTACGTTTTCATCATGCGTAAAACCGGTTTCAGAACCCATCTAATACTTCATAGCCCCGCTGAAGGCGGGATTGCCCTGCCCACCCGGAGTGGTGCGCCCCGATAAGAGGAACTACGAAAGTAAAAATTTCAAGGAGTGAAATGATGCTGTTACGAAAAGACTTTTTGAGCATAGGCGTGCTATTTGCAGCAGTCTTAATCATGGTCTCCTGCGGAGGCAGTAAATTAAAGGTAGCGCCCATTTCCAAATCGGAAAATCCCAGCGATCTTATCCGGAGATTGGAAAAAGATATTACCAACGCGCGCCGGGACCAGGTCAACGTGCTTGCACCGGCCTGGTTTTCAAAAGCCGAGTCATCCTTAAAAACTGCAAAAGAGGGCTTGGCTCAGGGAGATAAGCTGGCCGTAATATTAGACGATATCGCAAACGGCCGGGCCCAGCTCCTCACTGCCAGAGACAAGTCCCAGGTTTCCCGGTCTGCACTGGCTTCCGCCATTAAAAGCCGCGATCTAGCCCGTGCTGCGGGCGCCACCACTCTGGGTCAGGACTATGTCAGAGTCGAAAAAAAGTTTCTGGATCTGACCAGGGCGGTTGAGAAGGATAACTTACAGTATGCTAAAAAACACCGGGGCCAGGTGTCTGAAGAATACCGCAAACTTGAACTGCGGGCCATCAAAGAGAAAACCCTTGGCAAAGTGCGTAAGCTGCTGAATCAGGCCAAAAGTCAAAAAACGTATAAAATTGCCCCCCGGACCCATGCCCAGGCAAAAAAGACGCTGCGGGAAGCCGATGAATTTATTACAAAAAATCCATATAAAAAGGAAGAGATGCTCAAAAAGGCCAACCTGGCCCTGTTTCAAGCCCGCCGGCATCTGGAAGTGGCGCGGCAAAGCAACAAAGTGGAAGATATGAAACCGGAGCCGATTGTTCTTTTGATAGAAAATAAGCTGCATGATATTGCCGTCAAGCTTGCGGCCCCGGATATGCGCGATCATTCTTTTGGTACCCAGGTGGAAAATATTCTTGGAACCATAACGGCTCTGCAATACGAACGATCGGCGGTTATCGATAAATCAAAGGATCAACAGGCCCTGTTGGATCAACTGCAAAAGCGGATTGCCGTTTTAGAAGGAAAAACACTTGAAGAGCAATCGGCCAAAGAGCGGTTGCTTGCAGAAAAACGATTCAATCAATTGTTCGAAAAGGTCCGGACGTATTTCGAGCCCGGTGAAGCTGAAGTTTACAAAAGAGAGGGTCAGCTGGATCTTCGATTAAAAGCGATGGAATTTCCTGTCGGCCAGAGTGTTATTCTGCCCAAAAACTACAGCCTGCTCAGCAAGGTTCAGCGGGCGATTCGAACCTTTGACGATGTTGATGTGATTATTGAAGGACACACTGACAGTACCGGTTCTGAGGAGCTGAACGAACATCTGTCTGAAAAACGAGCGGATGCCGTCCGGCAGTACCTGGTGGCCAATCAAACGCTGCCCTATGACAAGATCATTGCCGTCGGCTACGGTTCCTCCCGGCCTCTGGCTCCAAATAAGACGGAAAAGGGCCGCGCAATCAATCGGCGAATCGATCTTATCCTAACGCCCCATTTTCAACGCGGAGCCGCTCAGTAGAGGGGCCGGCCGGAGGACCCGGTGTTGATGTGCATCGTTTGAATTAACAGCAGGCCTTGCCCAAAGGAGCGGATCCATGTGCGGCAGGTTTGTCAGGCACAGCTCGTTGAGTCTGATTGAGAAAACTTTCAATATCGATTCTATTGAGGCCAAAGCCGCGCCCAGCTACAACGTGGCCCCTGCGCAGAAAATACTTGCGGTGGTTCGTGACGGCCAAAACCGCCTTGTGGACCTGCACTGGGGCCTTGTACCCTTTTGGGCCCAGGATCGATCCATCGGCAGCAGGCTCATCAATGCCAGGGCTGAGACCATCGCCGAAAAACCGAGCTTCAGGAATGCGTTCAAGAAACGGCGGTGCCTGATTGTTGCCGACGGGTTCTATGAATGGAAAGGCGAAAAAGGAAACAAGCAGCCGTGGTATCTAACCTTGCGTGATCAAGACCCGTTTGCA
This sequence comes from Deltaproteobacteria bacterium, assembly GCA_030670715.1. GTDB lineage: Bacteria > Desulfobacterota > Desulfobacteria > Desulfobacterales > SG8-13 > DAOVBC01. Next base: position 10,191 of record DAOVBC010000025.1, read on the forward strand.
TTTGCCGGACTCTGGGAACTATGGCGCGGGGATAAAAACAGCAAATATTATTCTTGCACCATCATCACCACCGCGGCCAGTGAAAGTGTAAGGGGCATCCACCAACGCATGCCGGTAATTCTTCTCCCCCATACGTACCGAACATGGCTGGATTCAGCAATCCAGGATGCCGATCAGTTAAAACAGCTGCTGCAGGAAAACCATTTTAAAAATCTCCGCTGCTTTCCGGTTTCCAGGCGGGTGAATGCTGTGGTCAACAATGATGCCGGCTGTATTGAACCGTTAGATATGCAATCGGGTTAATTCGTTTCGCCATAGATTGGAAAGCGCTTATCGATGAAAATTACACGCACAAAGGAATGGCTGCTGCTGACGGTCTTTACGCTTTTCGGCATCGTTGTATTCAGCTTTCTGTATTACATATTTTACGGTATCGTCTCGACTGCTGATGATGTGAATTACACTTTTAAAAACGTGTTCCCCTACAGCGGTGAGACCATTCCGGTTTTTAGCAATGGCCCGGATACTGCTTTGACTGAACCAGAGAATAGAGCCTCAATCGAAACTGCAAATAAAATCATCATGATGGCGATACATCAGGCCAGGGATATCGGAGTCGCAGCCATTATTTACCGCGGACTGGAGGGGAGTAAAAAATTCAGGATTGATGTTATGATTTCCGAGCTGGACCCGGAGGTGTTTTATCCGTATCGGTTTGATATCCGTGGTGCAAAAAAAGGCTTTCGCCTGGCAAACACAAAGTTTAAGCTTCTTTCGGCCCGAAAATCCTATCTGCACCTTCAGTTGGTTGATACTAAGGCGAGCATTATAAAATAGACACAACCACCGGAGCCCTTTTCGAGCCGGGGGCAGTGGCAGGCGTTGCGGTTCGACCGGGGGTCACTGTCTGAGCCCTTTAGCGCGCGTTAAGAAAGAAACCGACTGTTACGTCGCGCTTAAAGCTCAGGCATTGGCGTTGACGCCGTCATCTTATTGAACCGGGGCCTATTTCTTTCTTTACGCGCGCTTGAGGGCGAGTTTGACACCCGTGAGAAACGCAATGCCTGCCGCTGCCCCGGGCAGATAAGATACGCATCAAATGTCTACATGATTATGCTCGCGGCTGTAAGTAGGGCATCCCGGGGGCGGAGGATAAGTATCTCCTGAACATTTCATAAAATATATAAGTTCTCCATTTTGTTTACTCTCATTCAGGGTTAGACCATTTTCAGATAACTCGCCCTCTCCCAGAGCTGTCTTGCCAGACGGACAGTGGCCTGATCAATCATCCGCCCTTCAACCGATGCTGCTCCGCGCCCTTCGGCCTTCGCCTTCTCAAAGGCATCCAGCACCCTGCGCGCCCGTTCAATATCTTTAAGAGACGGTGAAAATACGGTGTTTATAATGTCGATCTGATCAGGATGAATCGCCCATTTACCGTCACATCCAAGAGAACAGGCCATGACCGAAAAACGATGGAGCCCATCCGGGTCTCGGAAATTACCGTAAGGCGCATCGATGGCCATCAGGTTGTGGGCTTTGGCTGCCATGACCATCCTGCTCAGAGCGAAATTCCAGCGATGGCCCGGATACAGCTCCTCTTCTTTTTCTCCGTGACCGGAGATGGAAACCAGTCGGGCACCGATGGATGCCGAGTAATCAGCGACGCCGAACACCAGGGCCTTTAAGCGGTCACTGGCCCCGGCAATTTCGGAAACGTTTTCCATCCCTTCGGCGGACTCGATGATGGCCTCAATACCGATACGATTGGAAAAGCCTTTACGCATCTCAATGCCGTCCAGCATGCGATCGACAAAATGGATATCCCCGCAGTGGTCCACCTTGGGAATTACAATCGTGTCTAGCATCCGGCCGGCCTCTTCGGCAACCTCCAGAAGATCACGGTACCCGAACCGGGTATCCAGTCCGTTAATACGGGCGGTGACTGTTTTTCCCTGCCAATTCATGGCGAGCAGGGAACGGATCACCACTTCACGGGCGTGTTCCTTTTCGTCCAGCGGAACACTGTCTTCCAGGTCGAGCATAATCACGTCAGCCTGATACCGGGAGGCCTTGTGATGCATTTTTTCAACATGACCGGGGACAGAGAGTATCGATCTTCTTGGTTTCATCTCTTATTTTCCTTGCTGTGGTTGATCGATTTAATGTTATTGTACTGTAAAATTAATTATCTGACAACCACCTTTTTAAGCACAACCTTTCAGGATTACAGCGATTTCTTGCTTGTGGCGCCTATCTGTCCCATGCAGGCGAGGACATACCCGATAAGCTTCTACCCTAAATGATCGTGAACAAAACGGAGAACGAATACTAAAAAGCTGAAACAATTGGTTATATTGTGTTGTATCCAGACTTATAGTAAATTTTCTATCAGAGACATAACCACGCTTAAAAAAACCTCTCCGTTTTGTTCACCCTTTAGGCTTCGCTTTCAGCTTCCGACTTCGCTCTTCGAGCTACGACGGGACAAGACGACCCAACAAGCCGGGAAAGCCGATGGCACCCCATCTCCTTTGTTGCCAAGGGCTCGCAGTAAATGACTACGGCTTCGCCCTTGACGCCGCGGATCTGGGGCACCCTCGACTTTCGCTCAATTAGGGTTCTACCGAATTTCAATAAAGAATTTGTACGTGTTCACGGGGTGCGCTCCCCCGCTTCACTCCGGTGTCTACGTGTCTGGTCATTTCAATGACTTAGCAGCGGGGGCATTCCTGCCCCCTCCGCGTTCTCCCGCGAAAAACGTACGGGAGCCGCGGTCTCCCCCACT
>DAOVBC010000088.1 GCA_030670715.1 Deltaproteobacteria bacterium
GTTGTCGAGGAAACCCTTGGCCTCTGCCCGGACTGCGGCTCCCCGATTAAGATGCATCAGGCAAAAAAAGGAAAATTTGCAGGCAAACATTTTCTCACATGCTCACGATACCCGAAGTGTAAAAACATACGAATGGTAAAAGACCAATCCCCTCTTATCGACGCCATGCCCTAGTCTGAATATTTCATGAAAAAATTGAAAGCAATTTCAAAAAAACCATCTATACAAGAGTTCAGATGATATGGCGTTGCACTACTGCATGGAACGAATTGTCATCAAAGGATGTTGCCCATATATTTCAATTTTTTCACCCTCCGGGCGAGTTCGATTCGCCCATTTGCTGCGTTATCAAAGGTTCGCGGTATTACAATACAGCTTCACCTTTGAATGCCTTGCAAATGAACGAATCGAACTCGTGAAATATTCAGACTAGACCGTTTATTTCATGAGATAACCGTGTCAATAGCTGCGGGATCCAATCCCCCATTGGATGTACACTGCCACCCCCGACAGTCTATTAAATAATGGGGAGCGAAGGTTTAATTTAAGCTGTAAACAGAAAATTACTCCTGCCCGCGTTACTAATCTCTAATTCTCCTAGTATGAATCGAAATGAGAGAAACCGCAACTCCATCATCTTTCGAGAAAATCGGAACCGACATATTCGAGACAATTGCCCGCTATTTTCCCGTAACCGCAGCCAGTGATGAGTTCTACTATTTCCCACAGGTTCAGCCGGAGAAGCGGCAGTGGCATACCTGGGATCTTTTTTCCGTCGCCGATGTGGAAGCAGCTGCCGCAGAACTGCTGGTCGGCAAAGCCGGTCTGGAAAAGCTGGTGCGCAATAAAGAAGAATTACCGCAGATCGATCCGGCCACGCGCATTGATATTTCACTTTTGCGCAGGGTAACTCGAACATTAATCGAGCAACTGACAGAGGTGCGCGCCTGGGAATCACAGCCGACCTGGCATCTGACCATCGCCTGCATCGGAATGGCGGAAGCCATTGAATCTGAGGATCCGGCGGCCGGGCATCACCGGGCTGAAGGGCTCGCCGCTTTTCTGGATCAGGCCGGTCGGGCACTAAAAAACGTGCCGGCTCTTTTTCGGGAACTCGGCCTTGAAATGGTGGCCGACACGCGCAAATTCTTTTTACTTCTCAAACCCGGTTTGCCCGAGCTCAAGTATGCCCTCTCTGCTCTTGATCGGTTTGAAGAAACGCTCCGCTATATTTCGCCCCGCAGCAACTTTTTGCTGCCCCGGGAACTGATTACGCTGATTGTCCGGTCCCATTTGAATTGTTGTACGGATTTCGAAGAACTGGAAAACGTTCTGGATAAGGAAGTTCGGGAGATGCACCGGACCATAGCGACGATCACCGGACAAAAGGTGAGCGGCGGCACTCTGGAGGCCGCCATCGACGCCATCCCGCATCCCCGCATCGGTTCCGGAGGCCTGCTTGAGCTTTACCGGGAAGAGGTCGAACGGCTGGGCCGGCACTGTCTTGAAAAAAGGCTGGTATCATCGGAGCTGTATCGCTCCTGCCCTGTTCGGGTACGGCCGGTGCCGTCTTTCCTATCGGCCACCCGCACGGCTTCCAGTTACAGCATTCCTCCCGGTCACCCGCCCGCCGGTGGTGTGTTTTACGTGATTAATACCGACAGGCGTGAAGAATCCGGAAAAGGGTATCAGCGTGAATACAAAATTCTTTCAGCCCACGAAACTTATCCCGGACATCATCTGCTGGACATACACCGCTGGTCTCTGAAACGCTCTTTTCGTCGTGCAGTCGAGCAGCCCGTTTTTTATGAAGGATGGGCCTGTTTTTCGGAAGAAATTATGCGGATGACCGGTTATTTTAAAGCCCCTCATGAGCAACTGCTTCTGGCCCGCCGCCGACTCTGGCGGGCCATCCGGGGAAAAATTGATCTGGGGCTGCAAACCGGCCGCATGAATCTGGCAGTCGCAGCCCGGCACTTGACCGATACCGGCATGCCGGAAAAGGACGCCATGGCTGTGGCGCGCAGATATCCGTTGAATCCGGGTTACCAGTTGTGTTACACCGCCGGTATCCGCCGATTCCTCGATCTTTTCGATCGCTGGGGTCGGAATAACTTGCAACGTTTTGTGATGACGGTACTGACCCAGGGAGAGATCGGATTTGACAACCTGGAAAAGGTGCTTGAGGAAGATATGGGAAGGCATGAATAAAGTGCAGCATATTTTTTTGCGAAACACAAAAAAAATCAATTATACCGCTTTTCATAACTATGTTCCGAAATACGGAATTGCGGTATAAGTGGTTGTAGAAAAAAACGTTGGAATAACGGAACGTTTTTTTGACAACCACTATAAGAGACTACGGAGGATCGGTTTGGAGAGGAATCAGTTTATCGGTTATCATTCGGAATGGAACCTCGGCAGTCCCGGGGGATGGGACTACCAACGCATTACCCAGAAAATAGGCAAAGCAGTCTGGGAAGTGTTATCTGCAAGGATTGATTTTGATCTACGGCTTGATTTTGATCACCCGCTGCTGTCACCCGTGTACGGGTTTGTTGAGATGCTGGTGCAGGCCCATCGCGGTCAGGAGGGGTCGAATCCCGGCTTGATTGCCGTCGTCGCCGAAGAGGAAACGCTTGAGGATGTCATCGAAAACAGAAATCTTGCCGAGCAGCTGGACGCTATCGACGGACTGCGTGGAGCCTTGATGGCGCCGCAGGAACTTGCCCGCAGAAACGGGCGTGTCTGCTGGAAAGGACAACCGATCTCGGTTATTTTTATGGATTTTAATACGGACGTCCTGCTCAAATTGCACCGCAACCACGGTCTTGCACCACTGCTGCAGGCCGTGGGCGAAGGTCGGGTCATTAACCCCCGGGGCACCGAACCGATCAATGTCAAAAGTGTTTTTGAACTCATCACAGATCCGTCAATGAACAAGCACTTCCAACGTGAGACAATCGAGCGCACGCCCTGGACACGACGTTTTTTTGAGCGCAGGACAACAGGACCGGAGAGGGAAGATATTTATGATCTGCTGGAATGGACGCGTGCGAACTGGGAGAATCTGGTTTTAAAACCCGAGCGCGGTTACTCCGGTCACGGCGTAAGGGTAGGCGGCGTTCACCCGGACGCCGATGATGCCATCGGTCTGGCCCTGGATACAGGCGATTACATTGTACAGGAGAAGGTCCCCCTTCACATTTGGGCGGAAAACATGCCCGATCTGGATGCCGAAAGAAATCGTGTGATTCAAGTACGCCGGCAGACGGATTTTCGCTGTTTGTTCGGCGCCGGCGGGTTGTTCGGTTTTGTGGCCCGCTACGGCCAGGTGCCAACCAATGTCGGCAGCGGGGGTGGGTTTCAGCCGATGGCCCTGTTGCAGTCAGATATGAGTGTACGGGAGGCAACCGACCGGGTTAACGACGCCATTACAGGTATGGATTACGGTTTTGTGGAAGAGGCGCTGTCACTGCAGAAACAAATGGCTATCGATCATCACTTCACCTATCTGCTGGGACCGGTCAGCATAGGCCTCAGGCCCCGGATCATTACTGCCGGCCAGGTCAAAACCCTGGAGACATACTGTGCCGGTATCTGGTCGGACTGCCTGACCCTGGAAAAGATGTGGCAGGAGGGCGAACTGGACGGGATCGTCAATATTGAACCTGAAGAGCTTGAAATCGCCCGTTCTCAGCCCTGGAAAGGGTCGCCGGCCATTCTGGCCTCCGACGGAATCTTCAGTTTCGGTGCGCATCAGGATTCAGAGTAACAATTGACGCAATTTTTCCGGCAGAGCGAATCATCTCTCACCCTGGCTAAAGAACTATATTTTCAGCGATGAGCACCTCATGACCATTCAAGTCGACCAGGATTGGTGGAAGGAACTTTTTGATGAGGTCTATCTTCAGACAGACGCACGGTCGGTCTGCAATGACCGGTTGACCGGCCAGGAAGTCAATTTCCTGGAAGAAGTGCTGAACTTCAGGAAATCTTCGCCGATTCTGGATCTTTGCGGGGGTCAGGGGCGACATGCGCTTGAACTTACCCGGCGCGGTTTTTCCCGCGTGACACTGCTGGATTATTCCGGTTGTCTGCTAAGGCTGGGCAAACGAAAGGCTATCGAGGAAGGCCTGAACACGGTTTATATCCGCGCTGACGCCAGAAATACCGGCTTGCGCGATCAGGCGTTCAGCGTAATTCTTATTCTGGGTAGTTCTTTCGGTTATTTTGAAGATGAAACCGAAAATCAAAAGATTCTGGATGAGGCATTTCGCCTGCTATCGCACGGCGGTGAATTATTCCTGGACCTGCCCGATCGGGACTTTGTCCTGGAGAAATTTAAACCGATTGTCAGTCACAGAGTTGACAATGATATTGAAGTTACCCGTACCAGAAGTCATCAAGGCAATATCATCTACTGTCGCGAAATCGTGAACTCCCGCACCCGGGGTTGTATCCGCGACCGGACATACTGCACCCGCCTTTACAGTCCTGAATCCATATCCGTCCGGCTGACCGCAACCGGATTTACCAACGTGCTATTTCAGAAGGATTTCATGTGCCGCGAGTCTGAAGGCGATTTCGGCACCATGACCAGCCGCATGATTGTAAAGGCTCAAAAACCGGTGTAAAAAATTTTCAAATCCGCACCAATAGCTTCCACCTATCAAGCAAGCAGTAATATTTACTCCCGTGGTCTCCAGATTTTTGGTGTTCTCATCGATAGTGTTACCGGGCAAATATTTCGTCAAAAAAATCCCGCATGTGCCGCCAGGAACGCTCATCCGCCGATTTACTGTACCCCAGGGCAGCAATACCTTTTTTATCGGCGCCGGGATTGGTGAAACCGTGCTTTGCACCTCCGTAGGCAATCATTTGATAATCCAGGCCGGATGCCTCCATGGCTGTGAGGTAGCGCTGCACCTTTTCCGGACCGTTGAACGGATCGGCTGCACCGCTGCAGATCAAAACGCGCGCCTTTACGCCTGAAGTAGCGCCCTCAGGAGGCGCCAGCAGGGAACCGTGAAAGCTGACCACACCGCGGATATCGGTCCCGCCGTATGCCAGCTGCTGAACCGTTGAACCACCAAAGCAGTATCCGATCGCGGCAATGCGGTTGGTGTCAGTTTGCGGCTGCTTCTTTAAAATAGCAAGACCAGCCAGCGCCCGCCCGCGCCAGGATTGTACATTTTGGCGGATCTTTTTGGACCACTCTCCGGCCTGTTTCGGGTGTTCGGTTACTTTTCCCTTTCCGTACATATCAAGGGCGAAAGCCACATAACCCAGCGCAGCCAGTTTTTCGGCGCGCATGCGAACATATTTATTGAGCCCCCACCATTCGTGGACAATCAGCACCGCCGGTCGCCTGCCTTTGATCGAGCTGTCGTAAGCCAGGTATCCTTCAAGGTTCTCGCCGTTGTGACTGTATGGAATTGTTTTTGTTACAACCCCTGCCTGTGCGCTGGCGGCGAATATCAAAGTGAGCATTATCGATAAAATGATGCGTTTATTCATTATATTCTCCTTTTGTCGGATATATCATTAAGAGTTGAATATAAAACAATGAAAAAAATGTAAGTACGAAATGGATCTTAACAAGTCCGGCTTTACTAAATAATTTAAATTCTTCGCATCTGGAGTAAAAGGTTTGCACCTTTGGATGATTATTGTTAGAAGCGGATTCAAAACCTCCCTTCCACGCCTTCTGGGCCTTTTGGAAAGCGCTAAGCTTGCTCCGCTAAATCTTGAAAACTCGGGCTAACGCTCTCAAACAGTTCAAGATTTTACGCTACACTGCGCTAAGCGCTTTTGGCCAAAAGTTCCCAGCAACGGCGTGTCAAGGGGTTTTGAAACTGCTTCTATTTTTATTTAGTTTGAACTCTTTTGAGAAAATGATCCGATGACTAAATTTTCCATAACATCAAGAGGTAAACCGATGCAGCTTGAGAATCTGTCCTACGTCGAGGTTGAAGAATACCTGAAAAGAAAAGATATTATCCTGGTGCCGATCGGTTCGGTAGAACAGCATAGCCCCTACGGGCTAATTGGTACCGATTTCATTGCGGCTGAAGCTGTTGCCCGCGTGGTTGGTGAGGACATGGAAATTGTTGTTGCCCCCACGCTATGCTACGGCGTATCGCCCCATCACATGGCATTCAAAGGTACTGTTGCGTTTACTCCGGCCACAATGATTGCGGTGATCAGCGATATTGTATGTTCGCTAATTTCTCACGGGTTTAAACGGATCCTTTTCATCAATGGTCATGGCGGAAATATAAACCCGGTGCAAACCGCCTTTGAGCAGCTCAAGGTGGACAACACACCCGGTGTTTTCGACATCATTTCCTGGTACGCCTTTGATAAGGTCAGAAAGATGTGCCGGGATATTTTTGCAGGTAACGAGGGGCATCATGCAACGCCGGGCGAGATTTCCATAACAAAGTACTTGCGACCGGCGGAATTCGCCGGCAAGGCCATCAATGAGCAGAAAGTTGAAAATCCGAAGTATTACTGGCCGCTATCGGCTGCTGAAATGAAGGATGTATTCCCTGACGGTCGGATGGAATCAGCGCCGTGGCTGGCTACAGGGAATTACGGTAAGCAAATTGTGGAAATTGCGGCAGCGGAGCTGAAGAAAAAGATAAAAACGATGTTGAATTTAACAATTCTTTAAAGTCGATAGAATTGAAAAGAAGATCCAGGGGGAGATCCGGCGGCGCGCTTTTGCACGTTCAGACCTTCTAAAACAGGAAAAAGACACTCATCGTAATACAGGCCTTACGTTAGATGCCCTGCAAGGGGTCACGGGGCTTCCGCGTTCTTACTGTGGTGTTCAATGTAGTACAATGTCGCACCCACCGGTGCATATGAAAGAAAAAGGAGGTTCAGCAGCGGAATCAGGAAGAGGAGGCCGAAGCCCAGGTGAAAGGGCAGGGTTCTCAGTAAAAACCTGAAGCGCTCCGAAAAAGGCTGAAGACGTCGTGCGGGCACCAGATCGGTATTGTCCCAGGAGAGAAAAATAACGGCCACTCCTGAAGAAAGGATCGTAATTACCGGCCCCAGAGGTGTCAACCACCCCAGAACCATCACCAGCAAGATCACCAGCACAGGAATCGTTGCTCGCGGTATTTCCTGTTTGACCAGGCAGATAAATTGTCGCAGCAGTGGAATTGACTCGGGCTCCTGATTCTGTTCGGCAGCCAGCCTTTCAGTAATCCGGGACATGGTGTCCATGATAATCACGCTGAAGAGGATCTGTGAGATCAGATAAGAGAGGATAGTGGCGATTCCGATAAGCATCAGGGACACCAGCCATGCCACGATGTACCACAACCACATAATCCAGGCACTGTCCGGTTTAGTCCATATAAGGTTTATTATATCCTGGTGATAATACAGGATCAGTCCTGCTGAAAAAACGGTCACAAGTACGACCACAGCAAACCGGAGCAGGCCCAGTAACAGAAGCCTGGGAGTTTTGAAGGCAAGTTTTAAGCCCCGAAGGTTGTACGTAATTCCCCTGACAATATTCATTTTAATAAGTTGCCCCCTGCTTTTTTACTGGATTAAAAAAACGGCCAAAACCGCTGCAGGCCGAACGGCTTTATAACTTAACTTTATTTTTTATCATAAATCAATAGAATTTGGTCGACAGCACATTTTGTGGTAATATGGGTTAACCATTTGATTTTTTACTTTGAATCTGATAGCAGAATCAATAAGGCGGGAGGGGTTTGCCCGTAACAATATCACAGAAAGTGTATTTTCCGCTATGTATACCGAGAGTACCAAAACACTTGCGGATGCCGTCAATGAATATTTCAGCCCGTACGAGCTGGAAGAGTTATGCGGTCAATATGACATTGAGCTCAAGTATTCAGGGACGGCTCCCAATCATCTGGAACTCGCTAAAAATTTACTGGCGCACATTAATACCGGCCAAAACCGCCGCTTCCTGAAGGCGCTCCTCAGTGACCTGCTGATAAGATGCAACAACCGTATCGAGAATGCCGACCGGGAAGACAGCCTGTATCACCAGCAGATGATTCCG
>DAOVBC010000053.1 GCA_030670715.1 Deltaproteobacteria bacterium
TGGAATATTTCTCCGGTTCTACACGTATAATATCAATCAGGTAGATGTATTTGTGGTGGTTTTTTCAACAAGAAATCACATGCATTGATTTTTGAAAACGGTTAATAATCTCCTGTTCGCGGTATAAATTGCCAGGCCAAAAATTTCTTCCCAGCCTGCAGCTGTAAGACTAAGACATGAATCGATGACTTCTTTGGATCTGCCGTCAAGTACTCTTTGATAGCATTTTTCACAAAGGATAACACCTTGAGTGATTACCAGCGAATTTAAATTCATATAATGCTGTACCACATCATTTATGTGTTTAAAATGTTTGCAGATCAACCATTCAGAATCCTCTTCAATGTCAGGATCAATCATAAAGAAGGGCTCACCATCAGCAAATGCCACCATCAGTAAATACCTTTCCTTTTTGAAAGAGTTCAGTCGTCAATCCAGTTTTCGGCTGCAAATTTTGCTAAATAAATTAGATATATTATAACCGCTACGATTGCGACGATCAGGATACATTTTGCGATTATTCCGATCATTTTTCTTCGCCTCCGACACCTATAAATAACTGTTCATTTCCTTTTGTATTTTTATATGCCTTGAAATAATTTCAAGAAACTCCCCAAATGGAAAGGGCTTTTCAATGATGTCATCAACAACGGATCCGATTGCCTTCGGAACCCGAGTCAGGTCCCTATAGTTTGTAATCAAGATTTTAACGGCCTCCGGATTTAAGCTTTTCACACGTTTAAAAAACCCTAACCCACTGCTCCGGAGCAACTCAAGCTCGCTCGCTATGACATCAAAATTTTCTTTTTCTAACAGATGAATCCCTTTTTCATCCGATTCAACTACAATCAGAACACAACCTCTGCTTTTAAAAAACTTCTGAAAAGCATCGGCAATAAACGGGTCATGTTCAGCCAACAATATTTTTAAATTGGATAGCTTCAAAATACGGTCCACTTTTCCTCCGGTCTTAATGAAAATAGAAAGTAATACTACACTTATCTGCAATGGCTGTGCCAGCATCTTATAATTTTATAAATTTATTTTTATTTCAGCAACTTAAGACAGAATAAACAAAAAATGATCTGTTTAAGGAAGGCTTTGATTGGGTGATATGCCCCACAACCTGAGCCAAATGACCCAGACTGCCTTTCGCGATAGGGGGATAAAAAGAAAGCAGCCACGTGATTACCCTTTTTTCATTGGTGGTTTATGAACAGCTGTTGGGGGCTTCCGCCATCTTTCCTTGACAACACCGGCGGTTTGGCTTAAGAAAACGGGTCTATTTTTAACGTGTTTTGATGTAGCATAGAACCGGCGGCCCCACCGGGGGTTATTTTCCCGGCAGGGCGAACATGCATGAATACGAGAAAATATGATCGTCAATGGACATGCAACATATTGGAGACGGCTGACGGTGCACACGGTCTGCGCCCTGACATGGCTCGCCGGTTGGGCCGCGATCGGAATAGCGGCCGGATCCGATCCCGAGATGACCGGCAAAACACCCGCAACTCGTACGCAGACGGAAAAGGCGGTCATCCACATTTATTTCGCCGCCAAAGATAATTCTTTTCTGCAGGCCGAGGAAAGGGTCATTGTTTCGCACGGTAACGCGGTCGATCTGGGCCGGCGCATTATCGAAGCGTTGATCAAAGGCCCCAGAACGGAATTGATGAGAACAATTCCCGCCGGCACAGATCTCCGGGCTTTTTTCCTGACCCCCGGCGGTGCGGCTTACGTTGATTTGTCCGAAGCCGTAACGGAAAACCACCCGGGCGGAAGTAAATTAGAAATGATGACGGTATATTCAATTGTAAATTCTCTGATATTGAATGTCCCGGAAATCGAATCGGTAAAAATCCTCATTGACGGACAGGAAGCGCTGACCCTGGCGGGCCATATCGATATACGGTTCCCGTTTAAGGCCGACATGCTGTTGATAAGATGAGTAAAAAAATAAAAATCAACCATATTAGAAACATCGGCATCATCGCACATATCGATGCCGGCAAAACGACCGTTACCGAACGGGTGTTGTACTATACCGGCCGCTCTCATAAAATTGGCGAGGTGCACAACGGCGAAGCCGTGATGGATTGGATGCCGGATGAGCAGGAAAGGGGTATTACCATCACATCGGCGGTGACAACGTGCCACTGGAAGGACAGCCAGATTCAGATCATCGATACCCCCGGACACGTCGATTTTACCATGGAAGTCGAAAGATCACTGAGGGTTTTGGACGGTGCCATCGGTGTTTTCTGTGCGGTTGGCGGTGTGGAACCGCAGTCCGAAACGGTATGGCACCAGGCTGATAAATACCAGGTCCCGAAGATTGCATTTGTAAACAAGCTTGACCGTATCGGTGCCGATTTTTTTGGTACTGTAGAAATGATGAAGGAGCGGCTCAACGCGCATCCTCTGATTATGCAGCTGCCGGTCGGCGCTGAGGACAATTTCGCCGGGGTCATTGATCTCATCGAAATGAAACATATCGTGTGGGACGATGATACACTGGGCGCCAGTTACCAGGCGATCGACATCCCCGATGAGTTCATCGAAAAGGCACACAAATACCGTGATCAGCTCATCGAAGCGGTCGCCGAACACGATGATGATATTATGGAAGCCTATCTGGCTGAAGCCCCCATAGATCCGGAAGATCTTTGCGCAGTTGTCCGCAAGGCGACAATTCAGCTGAAACTGGTACCGGTATTGTGCGGCGCGGCACTGAAAAACAAAGGAATACAACCCCTCCTGGATGCAATTGTCCGTTATCTTCCGAGCCCGGTGGATATCCCCCCGATTCAGGGCCACAACCCGGACACCGGGGAAAGCCTCGAGTGCAAGGCGGTCGATACGAACCCGCTTGCGGCACTCATTTTTAAGGTGTCCATGATCGAAGGGCGAAAACTCTCCTATGTCAGGGTTTACAGCGGTCGCCTCAAGGCCGGTGAAGAAGTATACAACCCATCGCTGAAAAAAAAAGAAAAGCTTTCCCGTATCCTGCAAATGCACGCCAATAAACGCGAAAGGGTCGATACGGCAGGCGCCGGCAGTATTGTCGGTGTCGTGGGGCTAAAGCTCTCTTCAACCGGAGAGACCCTCTGCACCAGTGATCGTCCGGTTTTGCTGGAAAATATAGAGTTTTATGAACCGGTGATATCGGTTGCGGTGGAACCAAAGACGCATGCAGATCAGGAAAAACTCGAGCAGGTGCTTGAAAAATTTGTCTTGGAAGATCCAACGCTGCGGGTCCGCAAGGATGAAGATACCGGGCAGACCATTCTGTCCGGAATGGGAGAACTTCATCTTGAAGTCATCATTAGCCGCATGCAGCGTGAATTCAACACGCTGGTAAATGTTGGCAAGCCCCAGGTTGTCTATAGGGAAACCATCAAAACCGAGGCCGAGGCTTCTGTTGTATTCGACAAGGAGATCACGGGACAGCGCCAGTTCGGCGATGTCACCCTCAGATTAAAACCGTTGGCCAGGGGTGCCGGTATCCGTTTCAAGTCTGAGGTGGCCGAAGAGACGATTCCGGCGGGATTTGTACCGGCAATCGAAAAAGGCGTGCGGGAATCCCTTGAAAGCGGTACCCTGCTGGGATATCCGGTAGTTGATGTGGAAGCGGCGCTCACGGGCGGCTCATTCAAGGAGTCTCTCGGCACGGAACTGGCCTACACCGTTAGCGCGTCCATGGCGTGCAAAGAGGCACTGGCAAAAGGAGATGCCTATCTGCTCGATCCGATAATGAATGTGGAGGTGTTTGTTCCCGAAGCATTTGTGGGAGACGTAATCGGTGATTTGAATGCCCGTAACGGTAAAATTGAAGCCATCGAGTCCCAGATGGGCACGCAGGTGATAAAAGCCACCGTACCGCTGGCCCGCATGTTCGGATATTCTACCTCGCTTCGTTCGGCAACTCAGGGACGGGGAACCTTTACGATGCAGTTTTCACATTTTGATCGGGCGTAAACGACCTTCCCGGCCGTTTATACCGCTTTTCATAATTATGTTCCGAAATACGGAATTGCGGTATAAGTGGTTGTAGAAAAAAACGTTGGAATACCGGAACATTTTTTTGACAACCACTATATTCCAGTGCTACCCTTTGTTAGTCTTAATAGTTTTTAGGGCCTCATCGATCTTCGCCAGTCGATCTTCCAGTTCTTTGCGCCGATCAGGGTCCTCAGTTTTTTTCAGAGCCAGGGCGAACTGAATCCGGGCGTTTCGCAGCTCTCTTTTTTTCAGGTAATATATCCCCAAAGTATAGTGGGCATCGGCGAGTTTACCCTGAGCACCGTAAGCCTTTCCGAGAAAATAATACACCTGTTTGTTGGCGAGGCCTCTATTCAGCAGGGCTTCAAATGCTGTCTCGGCCTGTGCAGGATAGCCCAGCTCCAGTTGTGTGCGTCCGATGTAATAAAGGCCCTCCGGATTATCCGAAGATATACTCAATGCACTTTCGAGGGTGTTTTTTGCTTCCGGGTAACGTCCCGCCAGAAAGTAAACCCGGCCCAAAGCGGTTAATATTTCCGGACTGAATGCGTCAAGCTCCAGCGCCCTTTTCAGAACGGTGACCGCATCCTGCAGGTTGCCGGCTCTTGCAAGGGTCAATCCGTAACCGTAGCGGTCGATAACATTGTCGGGGTTTTTCTCCACAGCCGACTTAAATTTCCTCAGGGCAAGACTCTCGTCGGTATAAAGCGCCACGATCCGGGCATGGGCGATCTTAAAGTCACGTGACTCTTTCCGGGCGACGGCCTTGGATTCTCTTTGGTTTCTTTCCAGAAATGTGTCGATATAAGCCAGACGATCCTCCACAGCCGGGTGAGTCATCAGGTAGGACGGCACCGTCTCGGATCCGAACCACTGTTTTGATCGGATTTTATTGAGCGCCACCTGAAGACCACGACCATCATAGCCGGCCTTGGTCAGGTAAACCAGGCCGATCTGGTCGGCCTGCACTTCGTCTGCCCGGCTGTAAGCAAGCATCGCGGATTGGCCGGCCGCCATCGAACCCACTGTTAAAGCACTGGCAGCCTGTCCGGCCCCGGCAACACCCAGAAGGATACCCGCGGCGACCCCGGCCAAGGTGGCCATGTTGACCTTTTTCGAGCGATCGATTTTCTGGGAGATGTGCCGGCAAAAGACGTGGGAGATTTCATGAGCAAGGATGCCGGCCAGTTCCGCCTCATCGTCCATAGCAGCTATCAGCCCGGAATATATAAAAATATGACCGGCCGGTGTGGCGAACGCATTGTAAACGTCCTCTTTGACAACATAAAAATGGTAGGAAAAGGGCTGTTGCGGAAAATCTGCTACAAGTTTTTTACCAAGCCTGTTGATGTAATCGTTAATTACCGGATCATCGACAATATCCAGGTTTGCCGTGAGAAATTTCATATATTCACGGGCAAGTTCTTCCTCTTCTTTGATCGTAATACCTGAAGACAGATTCGGCGATAAAACACCTGAAATAAACATCGTCAGGGTGAATATGACACCTATTTTTTTTAAAACAGCCATTCAGGCCTCTCGGCGACTTCGGGAAAATGATGTAATGGTAACCGGTTAAAACAAAATTTCCCTTGTACAAACGGAACCTGTCGTACAATCACAAATATCAAATTCTTATTGATTTAAGAGAGTTAAACAATTGCCCGACTGAATAAACATTATAGGATATAAACCTATAACAAGAACCGCCCTTAAACATTATAATATAAGAACGATTGATGCCGAAATCTATAGCCGGCATACTGAAAATCTAAAATTTATTAAAGCCGGAGCGCTTCAAACCCGGGCTTCATAATCGATAAAACCCGATTTTTCGGGCAAGTTCGATTTGTAAATATGGCACATTTTTAAACTCTTTTCAAACTTATCTTATTATGTTAGGTTGCCGGCCATGTCACATATCATATGTATAGCAAACCAAAAGGGTGGGGTCGGCAAAACGACAACGGCCGTCAACCTGTCGGCAGCCCTGGCCGTTTCGGAAAAACAGACTCTGTTGGTGGACTGCGACCCACAAGGGAACGCAACCTCAGGCATCGGACTGGACAAAAATCGCGTTGACAGAACCCTGTATCATGGATTGCTTGGCAGCGCCGCAGCACAAAATTTAATTTTTGACAGCGATATCGAAACGTTAAAAATCATTCCTTCCAACGTGGAACTCATCGGTTTTGAAGTGGAAATGATATCGACTCCCGGCCGGGAAAAATCGTTGAAAAACCTTCTTACGGATATTACGAATGATTTTGAATTTATTATTCTCGACTGCCCGCCGTCCCTGAGCCTGCTGACGGTAAATGCCCTGACGGCAGCCGATTCATTGCTAATCCCTCTCCAGTGTGAATTTTATGCCCTGGAAGGCCTCGGCCAGCTTTTACAAACGGTACAGCGCATTAAACGCAGACTGAATCCGGATCTTAAAATCGCGGGTATCCTGCTGACCATGTTCGACCGAAGGACCAACCTTTCCTATCAGGTGGCGGATGATGCCGAGAAATATTTTAAAGACCTTGTTTTCAAAACCATTATTCCGAGAAACATTCGTCTGAGTGAGGCCCCGAGTTTCGGCAAACCGATTCTGATGTATGACGCTACATCTACCGGTGCAACAAGTTATTTCGACCTGGCGAAGGAAATAATGATGGATTTCATGCCAAGCCCGGCCCCGCAGGAATATCATTGAAGATTGAATACTGAATAATGACAGTCTCGTAAAAAGTCAAAAAATGTATTTTTACGAGAGTTTTAGGTTTTAAGTACCTTTAAATAAAAACGTTCCCTCAACCTAAAACCTAAAACTTAAAACCTAAAACTTGATGAGTTCATCATGCAAAAAGAAAGCCTGAAAAAACTATCCGATACCGGCAAGAAGAAAAGAAAATTAGCCCTGGGCAGAGGGCTTGATGCCCTTATTCCGGCTTTCGGACCGGAGGATAAAACACCGCAGGATTATTTTCAATGTGACATCAGTCTGATAGCGCACAACCGTTATCAACCGCGCCAACATTTCCCCGAGGACGATCTGAAAGAGCTGAGTGCCTCAATAAAAACGCAAGGAATTATTCAGCCTCTGCTGGTACGAAAGCATGACGGCGGTTATGAACTGGTGGCGGGTGAACGCCGCCTGCGGGCAGCCGTAAAAGCCGGGTTGAAGCAGGTGCCGGTGATTGTCAAAACCGTCAATAACGCTGAAATGCTGGAAATGTCCATCGTGGAAAATATCCAGCGTGAAGACTTCAACCCGATTGAAGAAGCGGACGCCTACCACCGCCTGATCAACGAGTTTAGCCTTACCCAGGATCAGGCCGCAGCACGTGTGGGAAAAAGCCGATCCGCGGTGGCTAATTTTTTAAGACTCAGAAATTTACCGCAGCAGATAAAAGACAGCATGATCGACGCAACATTAAGCATGGGGCATGCCAGGGCACTGCTCGGAATCGAAACGGCGGCGCAGCAAATCGGCATCTGGAAAACAATAATTGCAAAAGGCCTGTCGGTTCGCGAAACTGAAAACCTTGTTAAACAGGCTAAGGCCGGGAAGAAAAAGCCGAAGAAACCCGAGCCCGCTGCAAATCAGGTTTACTTTGCAGATGTTGCGGCCGACCTGTCACGCTACTACGGTACGAAGGTCCAGATCAAACGGCGCGGTAAAACAGGGAAAGTCGAAATCGAATTTTACAACGATGATGATCTGGATAGACTCATCCGTCTCTTAAAGAGTTGAAGATCCGGATCCTGAGATAACAGCGATCCTAACCCGGAGAGACCGGAACTAATTTAGGAAATGCAAATTGAGGGATTAAAGCATTAAATAAGAAACACCTCTGATTTTAAATTCCTCAATTTTTACCCCGTGAAATGCAGAGCATATTTTACTGGAGCCCGAATCCCTGAATTCCTAATCTGGCATTCATTACAGCCACGTTCGATCAAAATATTTTTTTGCCGCAAAAGGCAAAAAATTCATGATTAAAGTACCAATGTCTCTTCATATCATCATCGATGGTTACAATTTAATCCGGAATTCATCTGCCCTGAGAGATCTTGATCTTCAGGACATTCAGCTGGGTAGAGACGCCCTGGTGGATATGCTGGCCGCTTACAAACGGATCAAACCCCACAGAATTACTGTTGTTTTTGACGGCGCCAATGCCCCCGGCCATTCCCTGCGCAGGGATCGGATTAAGGGGATTGATATAAAATTTTCCCGCCCGGGGGAGTTGGCCGATACAGTCATAAAAAAAATGGCTTCCCGGGAAAAGGAAAAAGCGCTTGTCGTCAGCTCCGATCGGGAGGTTATCCATTCCGCGGCATCATATGATGCGGCAACGATCAGCTCACCGGAATTTGAAGAAAAGCTGGCGCTGGCCGGATACATGCAAGCCAAGGGCATTGAATATGAAAACGATGACAGCGGCTGGACTCAGACGACAAAAAAAAAGGGGCCCCGGAGACGCCTTCCCAAAAAAATGCGACGGAACCAGCTTAAAACGGGGAAACTGTGATAATTATGCGTGAAATGATAAAAATCTGCGTCATAGACGGTCAGGGCGGCGGTATAGGCAGCACGATTATCAAGAAAATTAAGGAAGTCCACGAGGAAAGGGTCGAGGTAATCGCCCTGGGAACAAATGCCATCGCCACCGCTCAGATGTTAAAAGCAAGGGCCAACCGCGGTGCTTCCGGAGAAAATGCCATCGTGCAAACGGTGAAGAGCGTCGATGTGATTATCGGAACGATTGGAATTGTCATTGCCCATGCAATGATGGGGGAAGTAACCCCGGGCATTGCCGAAGCAGTCGCCGCCAGCCCGGCAGCAAAACTTCTCATACCGCTTTCCCAGGAGAACATTAAGATCATGGGCATTGCCGAGCAGCCGCTGCCGCACCTGATAGAAGAGCTGATCGAATCCCGATTAAATTTTATAATTCAGAAAAATAAAGAGAGGGCGTAGCATGTGTGAAGCCAATGCATACCTGATAGAAGCCGACAAAGAAACGCTGGTAATGGAAGCTTTAGATCGTGTGGAACCCGAAGAAGACGGCCTGCGTCTAATCAGCATATTCGGTGAACAAAAGTTTATTAAAGCACGCATCCATGCATTGTCGCTTGTGGATCATAAAGTGTTTCTTAAAAAGTGAAAATCTTTATCGCTAATTACTCTAATTCTTAATTACAGTGACGTATTATTGGTGATTTTTTCACCACAGAGACCGCGGAGCACACAGAGAAAAAATTAATCATTATTTAGTTCGCCTCTGTGGTCTCTGCGTGCTCTGTGGTGAAGCTGTATTTTGATCAACATTTATGATTTCATTATCTGATACGTCACCGGAATTACGAATACATGAACTAATACCGGCGGTTTTTAGGTGTATGGAATCCAATTAACGGCTTTTTGATTTGTTTCTGAATCCCGATTCTGTTCCATCTATCAGTCTTTTAATATTGTCTCTGTGACGGATATAAATAAAAACCACCATGAGAAGAGCACATCCGGTAAAAGACGCCGCTTGCGTTGCCCACCAGACTGTCGGCGGAAGGGCAGCTGCAGCAGTCAGTGATCCGGCAGACACACGATTGCTCAACCACAGCACCAGAGCAAATGCGATCAAAGCGGTAAGAACAGCCGAAGGGGCAATAACACTGATGCATCCGAAAGCGGTGGCAACTCCTTTACCTCCGTTTTTAAATTTCATGTACACCGGATAGAGGTGGCCCAAAAAGACGGCCATCGCCACCAATGATATATATGTTTCCCGGGGCAGAATTTCCGGAACTGTGACAATCCCCGCTATATATACCGGCACCGCACCTTTCAACACATCTCCGGCAAGGGTCAACAGTCCAAGAGGGGTCCCGGCCAATCGCCGCACGTTGGTGGCACCGATGTTGCCGCTGCCGTGCTGCCGAATGTCTATTGAAGTGAACAGGCGGGTCAATACCAGCCCGAACGGAATCGAACCAAGCAAATAGGCACAGATGAGCAGGCCGATAAGTATGGATACGGTTGAAGGGTCCATTGTTGGTTAAATAGGTGGTTGATCTGCTGTTTGTATCTTTTCGGATCCGGTTTGTCGGGCTTATTAAAATGAGAATCTTATAATTACTTTCGGCTGGCCTGACAAGGATTAGTTTTATACCGCTTCCCATAATTATGTTCCGAAATACGGAATTGCGGTATAAGTGGTTGTAGAAAAAAACGTTGGAATACCGGAACGTTTTTTTAACAACCACTATAACCTGCAATCGGGTCGGCGCCCGAAAAGGAGCTTTTTGCATGGAACCGGTTCACCTGCCGATTGAAGACACATTGGATCTGCACACCTTCAGGCCGAATGAAGTTCCGGATCTGCTGGACGACTACTTTGCCGAATGTATCACAGCCGGCATATTTTCGGTGCGCATCATACATGGCAAAGGCCATGGAATTCTAAAAAAAAGGGTGCGGGGTCTCTTGAAGAAAAATCCGCTGGTCGAATCATTTAAGGATGCGCCACCGACAGCAGGCGGCTGGGGGGCCACGCAGGTGGAGCTGAAAAGGTTGTAAAGCAATTCACCACAGAGCAGAACGCATAGCGCAGGGGGCATAGCGCATAGCGTAAAATGCAAGGCGGCGGGTCTATGGTGAAAGTACATT
>DAOVBC010000079.1 GCA_030670715.1 Deltaproteobacteria bacterium
ATTCCGAAATCATTTCCGGCGCACGTCAATCAGTGCCACCTGGCCTGCACTGCTTCAATCTTTGCCATAATATTATTTTTTAACCAGGCCGCATCCCACCATTCCAGCGGATTGACAAATGTGCTGTGCACAAAAACGCCGAAGTGGAGGTGATCGCCGCCGGCCAAACCTGTAGAACCTGTTCTGCCGATGATATCGCCTTTGGACACCATCTGGTTCACCTTCACATCAATCCGGCTTAAATGTGAATAGGTGCTCAGCAGTCCGAAACCGTGATCGATGACAACCGTTTTGCCGTATATTCCCAGAAGACCGGCATATACTACCTGCCCGTAATTGGCTGCCGGAACTTGGGAGCGGGGAACCGAAGCCAGATCAATTCCCCGGTGAATCTGCCGGTCCACCACGCGGCCTTTGTATCGATACTGCCGGGATTCCCCGAAACCGGCCTTTCTCGCCGATTTCGGCAGCCGCAGAAACGCTCCCTTCCAATGCATCACAGCCTTGCTTCGGCCGGCGATTTCCGTCACTTTGCGGTAATCTTCCCGACGCAGGTTCCGGTTGGCCCACACAAATTGATCCAGAATCGATGCTCCCGGAAGCGTGATACTGCCCGTGCTGATTTCAGGCACTTTGCGCTGAAGAAACCCGTCGGTAATATTGATAACATCTTTTTTGAAGGTCTTTCGACGGATCGAATAATGGAAGTCGGTCTCGGACAGATTGTCTGCCGGATCCGTAGCGCTCAGAACCATCCGGGTCCCGGGCCCCTGGTCGACACCCAGGGCGAAAAAACTCATAAATATTTTATGGTCATCAAAATATCCATTGTGGCCCGGGAAGAATCGATCGCCCACCTTTACACCACTTTGCGGGCATTTCTCGGTCAACCTGTAAATGACCAGTCCCGCCCCCCCCTGGTTAACATAATGCGGCCGGCTTAAAACACTGATCCCGGGCGGCCGCGTATCGATGAAAACCTCTTTTTCCAGGTAGGTGATATTACCGTGCCACCAGCGGCGCCCCGAGTAATCCCTGGCGACCATGCGCAAAAGTGCCGGGCCATCGGAAACACCTAACTTTACCGGATCAATTCTAATATCTAAGGAGGCATCATGCGCCCTTATACCGGAGGTACGTTCGAAGCGCCGGTCGAGCACAACGAACTCCTTTCCGTCTTTTGTCAGCGCAACCCAGACACTTCGAATTCCGCTCTTTTGATCCGACACATGAAGGGAAATCGCCCGTGAGGATCCGATATATGGCGATGTAAGGGAAAGTTGCAGTATCGGCTCTTCGCCCTCAAAGTAAACCAATACCAGCCACAGTCCGGTGACTGCCAGGAGCAGAACTCCAAATGATATGCCCCATGCTCTTATGGTTTTCCTATTAACTTTCAATAGGTTACGCAACACCTTTCCAAAATGATAAGATTAAATTAAATAACAGCAATAATAAGGTTAATCAAGGCAAACTTTTTCGTTTCTTGACTTTTACACAGGTGCACGATAGCATTTTTGATATTATGCTGTTTGCAACCATCGGGCATCCGAATAAGATACGGATAATCATCATTTTTACCATCCTGATGACGATCGGCGCCATTTCGATCGTTTTTATCAGGTATCGCCGCGCCCTGAGTGATCCTGAGGAATTCATCGCTTCAGTACCGCTGAAGGCGGACCTGTCCATCTCTGAAATTCACCAGGTCGCAACCCGGGATGGCAGAAAGGAGTGGCGCCTGGATGCGGCTTCCGCCCATTACCTGAACGCTGAAAAACAGGTGATTCTTAAGGATCTGTCCATGACTTTTTTTCTGGAAAATCAACGAGAAGTCATTTTGACAGCAAACCGTGGTGTATTGATGACTGAATCCAAAGATGTTACCGTAAACGGCAACGTTGTCTTAAATAGCGATGATTCGCATTTGACAACAGAAAAGCTGCACTACCAGCACGAGCACAGACGCATAACTTCCAGATCGCCGGTGGAAATTCGAAGCAATACATACCAACTGACGGCTGAAAGCATGACCCTGGATCTGAATAAAAACAGGGCCGAATTTTCAGGCAATGTAAGGGGCACTTTCAGTGAGGATTTTTCTCTGTAAATACCCCCTGCTCCGGCTGGTGCCGGCGGTGGTTCTGGCGTTTTTCGCCTATTGCACCCTGTCGCCATTATCCGGATTTGCCGACGACAAGGCTATCCCGCCACGGCAAAACCAGGCCAAAAAGATTATCATCACGGCGGATCGGCTGGTCTCTGAGAGTCGGACAAAAGTAGCCGAATTTATTGGTAATGTCAAAGTTACCCGCAGAGGTAGCGTCATCACCGCCGACAGGCTCAAGGTATATTACGCCAAAGCGTTGGATGATAAAAATACACCGACCGGTGGTAAAGCGGCAATAGAAAAAATTATTGCAATGGGCAATGTTCGCATCATAACTGAGGATTTGGTTGCTGTAGCGCAAAAAGCGATTTACAACCGAAAAACTCAGATCGTTACCCTTTCGGGAGCAAACACGCAGGTAACCAGCGGGGACAATTCGATTACAGGCACCGAGATAACGCTTTACATGGACAGCGAGCGGATCCGCGTCTCGGGTGGGGCAAAAAAACGCGTCAGGGTAATATTGAATCCGGCGAAAAAAAAGTAATCTTAATATCACTGTTTTGATTGATGTATTGATTAAATCTGGTATAACAGTTACCATATACATAATATATATTGCGTTATTCGGGAAGCTGCACCTTAAAAAATGGCGGTATTGTCACTGAAGAAACTCGATAAGGTTTACAATGACAGAAAAGTGGTTGATTCCGTCACTTTGGATGTTGAAAGCCGCCGCGTCGTCGGTCTTCTCGGGCCGAATGGTGCCGGGAAAACCACCACTTTTTACATGACTGTCGGTATGGTTCGACCCGATTCAGGTCAAGTATTCCTCGATGGTGATGATATCACCGGTTACCCGATGTATCTGCGGGCGCGCAAGGGTGTCGGTTATCTGCCGCAGGAAACGTCGATTTTCAGAAAACTGACAGTGAAGCAAAACATACTGGCCATACTCGAAACGCTTTCAATTTCTAGATCAGAACGGGAAGAGCGGGCGGATAGGCTGCTTGAAGAACTCGGGATTAAACATCTTTCCGACCAGAAGGCCATCTTGCTGTCGGGGGGTGAAAAACGTCGCCTTGAAATCTCCCGGGCTCTGGCAACAAATCCATCTTTTATGCTCCTTGACGAACCTTTTGCAGGCGTTGACCCCCTGGCGGTCATTGACATTAAAAACATAATCGGGCATTTAAGAGAAAGGGGAATCGGAGTGCTCATCTCCGACCACAATGTGAGAGATACACTTGATTCCTGTGACACCGCTTATATATTAAATGAAGGCAAGGTAATTGTTTCCGGCACTCCCGAGCAAATAACATCGAGCGAGATCGCCCGGCGGATATATTTGGGAGACGAATTCAAAATGTAGCGAATCCGGGACTAAAGAGCCCGGCTTTGATTAACCTCGGTGATGATATACAGACTATAGTTATCTGACGTACAGATTCAAGATACATAAGGTGAAAAAATACCGTCGATCGCAATTATAAAATCCTGAATCCTGAATCTTGAATCCTTAATCGAATAAATGTTCCTGGGCAGAGTAATAATCTCTAACATGGCCCAGAAGACCAAGTTCTACAAGATAAAACACAAATGGTACTCGAATTAAGACAGCAGCTTAAACTGACCCAACAGCTTATCATGACCCCGCAACTGCAGATGGCGATCAAGCTTCTGCAGTTGTCCCGTCTGGAGCTTCTGGACACTATTAGCCAGGAACTGGAGGAAAACCCCGCCCTGGAAGAAATGCAGGAAACGGCGTCCGACGAGCAATTGTTAGAACCGGTTGACCCGGGCACTGATGGCGACGGCGAGGCAAAAGAAGTTACCATCGAAGAGAAAATCCAGGATGATATCGATTGGAGTAACTACCTCGACGAATACAACACCCCCGGCAGAGTCAATTATGAATCTGAAAGTAGAGAGGCACCGAGATTTGAAGCCTTCGTTGCGCGCAGAGAATCCTTAAATGATCACCTTTTGTGGCAATTGCTGATGACCTCCCCCACGAAAAAAGAGGAGAGGATCGGAAGCCTGATTGTCGGCAACCTTAATCGGGATGGCTATCTTGACATACAGGTCGAAAACATTGCCCGTATGAGTGGCTCTTCCGTGGAACGGGTCGAGCAGGTTTTATCCCTTATGCAGACCTTTGATCCGGTGGGTGTATGCGCCAGGGACCTCAGCGAATGTTTGCTGATTCAGGCCGGGCATTTTAATATCGACGATACGATGGTAACCGAAATTATCAAACACCATCTCGGTAATTTAGAAAAAAAGAATTACAAGGCCATCTGTCGGTCACTCAAAATAAACACGGAGGATGTGGCCGCTGCCGTAAATATTATTAAAGGTCTCGAACCCCGACCCGGCAGACAGTATTCGGATGATACCCCCCAGTATATTACCCCGGATATATATGTCTATAAAATCGAGGATGAGTTCGTCATTGTATTAAATGACGACGGCATGCCGAAACTGAGGGTAAATTCCTTTTACAGAAGGTCCATCAGCTCCGGAGAAAAACTTTCCGGTGAAGCCGCGAATTATATCCAGGACAAGCTCCGATCCGCAGCCTGGCTGATCAAAAGTATTCACCAGCGGCAGAAGACCATTTACAGGGTTATGGAAAGTATCCTGGGTTTCCAAAGGGACTTTTTCGAAAAGGGGATTGCACATTTGAAACCGATGGTGCTCAGAGATGTTGCCCAGGACATCGGCATGCATGAATCGACCATCAGCCGTGTGACCACAAATAAATATGCCCACACTCCTCAGGGTATTTTTGAACTGAAATATTTTTTCAACAGTTCTATTAAACGCCTTTACGGCGGTGCCATTGCATCGGTAAGTGTACAGGAAAAAATCAAGCAAATTATCGCCGCTGAAGACCCGTACAAGCCTTACAGCGACGATAAAATTTCAAAAATATTAAAAGCGTCACATATCAACATTGCCCGCAGGACTGTTGCCAAGTACCGAGAAATGTTAAACGTACTTCCCTCCAACAAACGCAAACAAATTTAAGGAGTTTTTTGTATGCAGACATCTGTCACCTTTAAAAATCTTGATCCTTCTGAAAATTTAAAATCCTACGTCACCGAAAAACTTGATCGCTTCGATAGATTACTGGACAACCCGGCCGAGGCCAATGTCGTCCTTTCGGTGGAAAAATTCAGGCACATTGCTGAAATTAACATTACCGGCGACCGCATGAATATAAACGGCAAAGAAGAAATCACTAATATGTATTCCGCCATCGATATGGTTCTGGATAAACTCGAAAAACAGATTAAGAAAAGTAAACAGAAAATACGGGAATACCGGATCGGTTCCAAGGTCAGCATCAAGGAAATATCCGGCCATGAATTAGCAGCTGCCGAAGAAGATGCCGAGCAGGAAGTCAAGGTTAAAAATATAGATTATAAACCTATGGATGTTGAAGAAGCAGTGATGCAAATGGATCTGGTCAAGGACAGTTTTCTTGTCTTTACAAATGCCCGCACAGATAAGGTGAATGTACTGTATCGTCGCAAGGACGGGCACTATGGCTTGATTCAGCCCAGCAGCTAAAATTTAGTTCTTTAGCGGCATCCTCAAACTCTGTATAAAACACGTATTGATTGGTATATTCAGATGAAAATTTTGGACGTCTTGCCAAGGAAGGCGATTATTGCTGACCTGAAAGCACAGGATAAAAAGAGCATCCTGGAAGAGCTCGTCATACCGATTGCAGCCATTGCCAATCTGGATCAAGAAGACCTTGTCCGGGTGCTCATGGAAAGAGAGCGCTTGGGAAGTACCGGAATCGGAGGTGGTATCGGTATCCCGCACGGAAAACTGCGCGACCTGGAGTCTCTTGTACTCGGATTCGGTTTGTGCCGCAAGGGAGTCGATTTTGAATCTATGGACGGTCGCCCGACCCATATTTTTTTCCTTCTGATGACACCGGAGAACTCCACCGGCCTGCATCTGAAACTTCTGGCCAGGATATCCAAAATTCTGAAACACGATCCATTCCGTGAAAGGTTGTTAAAAGCTGTTGATAGTGATGAAATTTATTCGATCATCGAAGAAGAGGATGAGGAATTTTAAACCCCTTGTGACCCGGCGGCCTGCCTCCAAAGATAGCCGCCGGCATGTGCATCTCTCCGCTTACGGTCGTGATGATTTCTGTACTTTACCAGCGGCCGAATCCGGCAACTCAGGTGAATAATCACAAAAAAATAGTTATAATTACAGGTCTCTCAGGCTCCGGCAAAAGTACAGCCCTGGCTGCATTTGAGGATGCGGGGTTTTATTGTGTCGATAATATGCCGGTTGTCCTTCTCCCCAAATTCCTGGTACTCCCGATCGAAAGTGAATCCGATATCGCGGGCCTTGCTTTTGTCATGGATCTTCGCGAAAAGGGATTTCTGGCCGAATATCGCAACATTTTCGGCACGGTAAAACGGCAGGGATATGATTTTAAAATCATTTTCCTGGACGCAAATGAAGAGATTCTGCTGCAACGATACAGCCAGACCCGACGACATCATCCGGTGGCTCCGGGGACAAGTCTGGTGGAAGGAATACGCACTGAACGACAGTTGCTGCAGGATCTTAAAAAGGCATCCGACAGTGTAATTGACACGTCATACTACAACGTGCATGAACTGAAGGCAAACATCATCAACATCGCCAAAAAAATGACACCCCTGTCGCCGATGCGCATCAATATATTGTCTTTCGGATTTAAATACGGAATTCCTATTGAATCGGATCTAATCGTTGATGTGCGCTTTCTTTCAAATCCGTATTTTGTGCCCGAATTGAAAGCATTTGACGGGGAAACACTTAAAGTAAAAAATTTTGTCTTGCAAAACAAAGAAGCGCGCTTATTTTTAACAAAATATATCGATCTGCTTGACTATTTAATCCCGTTATACGAAAAGGAGGGGAAAGCTTATCTCACCATAGCTGTCGGCTGTACAGGAGGCCGCCATCGCTCAGTCGCTATTGCGCGTGCTGTATTTGATCATTTCCAAAAGACCGGAAAGCAAATCGAAATCACCCATCGCGACATAAATCAATAACAAAATATAACTTCGCATGTTGCGAAAACAGGGGATCTATGATTGGTATTGTGATCGTAACACATTGTCATCTTGGAGAAGCGCTGATTGAGGCAGCAGAGTTTATCATCGGCGACAAATTGGAAAAAACCATTCCGGTATCCATTGATATAAATGAAAATGCTGATGAGTTGCGGAAAAAAATCGCCGCTGGAATAAAAGAAGCCACCGAGAAGGACGGAGTGCTCATTATGACAGATATGTTTGGCGGAACGCCTTCCAATCTGAGCTACTCTTTCCTTGAAGAGGGACAGGTGGAAGTGATTTCGGGAGTGAACTTACCGATACTGATAAAGGCTCTGAATACTCGCAACGACACGGATCTCAGTAACCTGGCATCGCGTTTGGAAAAATTCGGTAAAAAGAGCATTTCACTGGCAAGCGGCATTTTGAAAGGCAATAAACGGAGCTAGCCCGGTGTGGTCCATGGCCCCCTTAAATGAGCGACACATTGGGGCTGTCATTGCAATTGAGAAAGCATCTTTTAAAAATCCCTGGCAGCGTGCGTCCTTTATCAGCGAACTGGCATGCAGGGAAGCCATGGATTACGTTGCCACCGACCCGCAAGGCAAGCAGATTATTGCCTATGTGTGTTTAAGGCGCAACATCAACGAAATGCATCTTCTTAAAATCGCCGTGGCACCGCAATGGCAGCGTCACGGTGTCGCCACCTGGCTCCTGAACAGCTGTTTCCAGCTGGCCAGAAAAGAAGGGGTGGAAACAGTCCGTCTGGAAGTACGCCCGACAAACAAGGCTGCCCGGGCTTTTTATCAGAAGCTTGGATTTCGAATCATCGGAACAAGACCGAAATACTACACCGATACCGGGGAAGAGGCCCTGGTATTGATAAAAAATTTAAAGGAGGCACCATGAGTGTTAAAATTGGCATTAATGGATTTGGAAGGATCGGACGATTGGTCTTCAGGGCCGCGCTGAATCATCCGGAGGTCGAGGTGGTTGCCATCAACGATCTCACCGACTCGGCGACCATGGCTCACCTGCTGAAATACGACTCGGTTCATGGTATACTGGACGGGGATGTTTCCGTCAAAGAAGATGCCATCGAAGTGGACGGCAAATCGATGGCGATCACCTCCATTAAAGACCCGGAGAAACTCCGCTGGAAAGACTTTGGCGTTGAAATTGTGATCGAAAGTACCGGGCTGTTCAGAGATCGCGAAAGTGCCGCTAAACATCTGACCGCCGGGGCCCGTAAGGTAATTATTTCTGCACCGGCCAAAGATCCGGATATCACGATCGTGCTGGGCGTCAATTCAAACCGATACGATCCGGGCCAGCATCATATTATCTCCAATGCCTCCTGCACCACCAATTGCCTT
>DAOVBC010000170.1 GCA_030670715.1 Deltaproteobacteria bacterium
AGATTCTTACTTGACAACCGGACCGGTATCTGTTGATTTGTTGATTTTACAACTCGGGCGGAAATTTTACTAACAAAGGAGGAATGTACAATGAAAAAATTATTCATTCTCATGATCGCCGCCGCAATGATTCTATCATCAGGGGCTGCAATGGCCGCCATGAAAATCAAACTGGGGGTCGTCACCAAACCCGGCAGTGCCCAGAACATTGCGGCCGAAAAATTCAAAGGACTCATTGAACAGCGGTCTGACGGTGAGATAAAGGTTCAAATCTTTCATTCCGCATCACTGGGAAACGAAACGGAAATCCTCCAGCAGGTCCAGTTGAACACAATCCAGATGGCCATTGTCACCGGCGGCCCGTTTGACACCTTCGATCCGATCGCAAGGGTGGTCAACTACCCCTTTCTCTTTAAAGACAATGCGCAGGCGGATCAAATCCTCGACGGTCCATTAGGTGCCGAAATTTTAAAAAGTCTTGAAAGTTCAAAGTTTAAAGGCCTTTGCTTCTCAGAAAACGGCTTTCGAAACCTGACCAACAACAGGCACCCGGTAAAAAGCCCGGATGATATTAAAGGACTTAAAGTCAGGGTGATGGCCTCGGCAATTCACAAGGCCATATGGCAAACCCTGGGGGCGAACCCCACGCCTATGCCCTGGCCGATCTACACCGAGCTGGAACAGGGTGTTATCGACGGCCAGGAAAATCCACTGTGGGTCATGGAGGTTTATAAGTTTTATGAAATTCAGAAATACATGACGCTTTCCCGCCACGTCTATTCCTACCACATTGATGTGGCTTCCCTGAAATGGTGGAAAAGTCTGGATAAAAAGAAGCAGGATATAATCCAGAAAGCCATGTATGAAGCGGCGGTCTACCAGCGCAAGGACAATCGATCCAAAAATGCGGCACGCCTCGAATTATTAAAGAGCAAGGGGATGCAGGTAGTTGAAAATCCGGATGTTAATGCCTTCCGGGTCAAAGTGGCCGGCCTCAAAGACATGAAACTGTACCAGGATCCAAAGGTTAAGGCTCTGCTGAACAAAATGTTGGAAGCAACAAAATAGGGGGAAGCGTGCGGGTTCTTGAAAAGTTGAGCCGCTCGATCAATCATTGGGTTGAGTATATGCTTTTCGCGCTTGGGATAACCATGGCTTTAATCGTGGCCAACCAGGTCTTTTTCCGGTATGTCCTCAACCAATCGCTGTTCTGGTCTGAAGAACTGGCCCGCTACCTGCTGGTATGGCTCACATTCCTTGGTGCAACAGTGGCATATCGGCGAAAGGTCCACCCCGGCATCGATGTTCTCTTCGCCAGGATGCCGCCCGCAATGCAAAAAGCGACAGCTGTGTTGACCCACTTTGCTTCAATGACATTGTTTGCGGTGATGATCCTGTACGGATATCAATTCGCCTATTTTGTCCGACTGCAGATATCGCCGGCGCTCTATCTGCCCAAGTGGATTATCCTGAGCATCATACCTTTAAGCGGTATGATACTTATGGTTCACGGTATCACCTTTTTACTGGACGAGCTTAAAAGAGGTGGCCGTGACAACTGAAGTGCTGATTCTATCGCTGGTTTTTCTTTTTGCCATCAACACACCGATTGCTGTGGCTATCGGCGTTGCGTCCCTGCTGACAATACTGATCCAGGGCGACTTTTCCATGATGATGGTGGTACAGCGCATGTTTGGCGGAACCGATTCATTTCACCTCATGGCCGTTCCGCTTTTCATGTTTACCGGTACCATCATGGAAGCCGGCGGAATCAGCCGCCGAATCATCGACTTCGCCAATTCACTTGTGGGATGGCTTCCCGGCGGGCTGGCGGCGGTAACCGTTGTATCAGCGATGTTTTTTGCGGGTATATCCGGATCCGCTGCGGCAGATGCAGCAGCGGTGGGAGCCGTTCTGATACCGGCCATGAAAAAATCCGGCTACGAGTCGGATTTTGCAGCAGCAGTACTGGCATCCGGCGGATCCATCGGCGTTATCATTCCTCCTTCCATTCCCATGATCATTTTCGGTTTTCTGACCGGGGCTTCCATCGGGCGGCTTTTTGCGGCCGGAATTCTACCGGGAATACTTATCGGCATTTCCCTCATTGCCGTGGCAACTCTCATCTCCCGGCGCAGGGGATATGCCGCCACCACCGGTTTTTTATTAACAGAGGTATGGCGCACCTTTAAACGCGCCATACTTGCCCTGGGCGCACCGGTGATCATCCTCGGTGGAATTCTTTTTGGAATTTTCACAGCCACCGAGTCGGCAGCCGTAGCGGTGGTCTACGCCCTGATTGTCGGTATGCTTATCTACCGAAAAATCAAACCGAAAGACCTTGTCCCGCTCTTCATAAGCGGGGCCATCACCTCATCGATTGTCATGTTTATCATTGCCACGGCTTCGGTCTTCAGCTGGATTGCGGCCATCGAAGACATCCCCGCCCGTCTGGCCGGGACCCTTCTGGGTATGACCACCAACCCGGTGGCTCTGCTGCTGCTGATCAATCTGGTGCTGCTGATTGCAGGTACGTTCGTTGAAACCACCGCTTCACTGATCCTGCTGGTCCCCATGATTACGGCCATGCTGCCCTCACTGGGCATTGATATCATTCAGTTGGGAGTTATCGTTGTCACCAACCTGGCCATCGGCATGCTCACGCCGCCCATGGGAATCTGCCTGATCGTATCGTGTTCCATTTCAGGCGACACCCTCGGCGCGATCAGCCGGCGGGTGTTGCCTTTTCTGGGGATTCTGATCATCGATCTTATGATCATCACGTTTTACCCGCCGTTGACCATGTGGCTGGCGGGGCTGGTGGCAAAGTAGTACGCCTCGAGCATGGCGCATGGGGCATAGCGTTCTCAACAAAAAACACGTTAAAAACCCTGTATCAGGTTAGCCGGTTTGCCCGTCAGCCAGTTGGTCGGTTGTGTCAGTTGAGTCCGTTTGGCCAGCAGTACGCAACCCGCAACTCATAACTCGTAACCCAATGAACCCAATAAACCAGGTTCTCGATAACGGAGATGCAAAAAATGAAAACAGCAATTGTCGGGGCCGGCGCCATGGGCAGCCTTTTCGGCGCCCTGCTCGGTGAAACCGGAGCCGAAGTCTGTTTGATAGACATCTGGGAAGAACATGTCAGCGCCATCAATGAAAATGGACTACGCGTTGAACATGGGAGAAAAACACGGTGCATCGCAGTAGAAGCGACGACCGATCCCGATCGGATAGGCCCTATCGATCTGGTTATTATCTTTGTAAAATCCCCTCACACAGATGCGGCCGCCCGGACAGCCAACAGGCTGATGGGACCGGACAGCATGGTTTTGACCCTTCAAAACGGGATGGGGAATGCGGATGTAATTTCCAAAATTATCGATCCAAATAGAGTTTTATCCGGCACCACTTCCCACGGTGCCACCATCCTCGGTCCGGGTCGGATCCGCCATGCCGGAACCGGCCCGACAATCATCGGCATGTGGGCCGGCAGCGAGCTTGACCCGGCCCGGCGTATTGCAGATTTTTTTACCGCCGCGGGTATTGAAACCGAAACCGCGGACGATATCCGCAGCGTGGTCTGGAACAAGCTTTTGGTCAACGTCGGTATTAATGCCATTACTGCCCTGACCGGTATTAAAAACGGTCAGATGCTGGACCTTGAAGCCACGCAAAAACTATCGCGGACGGCAGTGGAGGAGGCCATGGCCGTGGCCAGGGCACAGGGCGTCAACATCCGCGCCGATGCCGCCGAACACGTCCTTGAGGTCGCCCGCGCCACCGGCCCCAACCGCTCCTCCATGGGGCAGGACGTGGATAACAAACGACAAACTGAAATCGGTGTCATCAACGGCGTGATCGTTGACGAGGCCCGTAAAGCCGGCCTGGATGCGCCGATCAACAAGACCCTTACAGCCCTGATTGAAACACTGCAGGCGCACTACGGGTAGGGAGAACACTGTTGCGGGTTGCGCGTTACGGGTTGCGAGTTTATTTTGCTAACCCGCAACCCGGAACTCGCAACTCGCAACATTTAGTCAACCAGCTGCAAATGAAATACATCAAATTAATTCAACGAATCAATTGAAGGAGACATACGATGAGCAACCAAAAAGTCAGCGTGTTGGATATTCGGCAATCGAAAAAGGACGGCCGTAAACTGGTTATGATGACCGCCTATGATTATCCCTTCGGGCTGCTGGCCGATGAAGCGGGAGTGGATATTGTTCTGATCGGCGATTCCCTGGGCATGGTGGTTATGGGTCTGGAAGGCACGGTTGAAGTAACTATGGAGCACATGATACACCACACCCGGGCGGTGGTTCGCGGTTGCAAGAACCCGCTGATCATCGGCGATATGCCGTTTATGAGCTACAATATCTCAATCCAGGAGGCGATCCGCAACGCCGGACGAATGATGAAAGAGGGGGGCTGTGACGCGATCAAGCTGGAAGGCGGTGTCGATTTTGCACCGACGGTGGGAGCCATCGTAACAGCCGGTATCCCGGTGCAGGGACACATCGGTTTGACCCCGCAGACGGCCAGTGCCCTGGGTGGATTCAAAATGCAGGGGCGTGACGCCCAAGCGGCCAGGCAGATCATTGCCGATGCCCGGGCTTTGGAAAAGGCCGGTGTTTTTTCCATGATCCTGGAGGCTGTTCCGGCCCCCCTTGGAAAATTGGTGGCCGACGCCGTCAGCGTACCGGTCATCGGCATCGGTGCCGGCCCGGATGTTGACGGCCAGGTGCTGGTGACTCACGACATGATCGGGCTTTTTGACCGGTTCGTACCGAAATTTGTCAAGCAGTACGCCAATATCAGGCCGATTATTCTCGATGCACTGTTGGCATACAAAAACGAAGTGCTGGAAGTGAAATTCCCGGCCGCCGAGCATTCATTTAAGATGCCGGAAGAGGCGTTGAAGCAACTAGAGAAAGAAATCGATTAGAAGCCATCTTAAAAATGCTTCTAACGCTCAATGGCTGCGTTGTCCCGCGATTTGAAATACTCACGTACTCACATGTACGCTCTGTTTTCAAATCGCGGGACGCCTTGTTGAACACAAATATCATAAGATTAGATGTGAAATCCCGCCCTATAGGCGGGGTCCTTGAATGCGATCTACTATTTTTGAGATAGCTTCTAAGCAGTGTAATTAACCACCCCGCCGCAAGCGGACGGGGTATCAAAGTTGATTAATATCTGTTTTATATTTGGGTGAACACGTACATTTCTTCTTTCTTCCTGTATCTAAGAAAATCTACAAGTAGCAAAGGTAGCTCTAAAGGATAGAAGAGATTTCACAGGGTTTAGAACCGCTCAGGGATTTGTGATAGCAGTAAACACAATCTCAATCCGTAACAAAAAAATAGATTGAAAAGAAGCAGGGCCGTAACCGACCCCGCCTCTTTTCAATATTATCCTAATCCGATCATGTTTAATGCCTCTGTAGCTTCAAAGTATACATTAATTTCATAGATATAGCCCTCGATACCAAAATAACTGACACATCGGCTGGTAACAAACTCAAGTCCTTCAGCGACCTTTGAATTGTCAAGTTCATAAATTTCGAGAGCCTGAATGCCATATTCTTTCTTGCCTTTAATGTATGGCCCTTTCAAGGTCATAAAATCGGGCACTGGAGGTAATTCGAGAAAACGTTTACCAACATCATTCGCACTCTCTTGAGGAAATGAAATATCGCCAATGATAACCATTTTTTTCTCCTTTCATGGTTTAGCGTTTAT
>DAOVBC010000310.1 GCA_030670715.1 Deltaproteobacteria bacterium
GCGCTTCTGCAGTAAGATAATTTTTTACCGGCGTAAAGCGCACCACAATTATGGCACCAGCGATGAACAATAATAACATCACCGCCTTTACGATCGCTTTATTCCGGCTTCCGGCCGGTTGCTGTTCGGCTGCTTCCATGACACTTCTCCTTTAAGGTACGGCTGGTTTTCTCCTCTAAGCGCTATGAACCTTTGATCCAGTATCGAGTATCAAGTATCCAGTATCATTCATCGTGTATTGCTCATTGGCTGTCGTCTATCCTTATCCGCGGACAAAGCGACAGGTTTTCTATGAAAAAGGCCTGAAACTCAGGTCTTAATCGTTCCCCCTCAGGTAAACCCTGCCCCGGCGGTACACGTATAACAGTGATCAGCAGCAGCAATCGGTAGGCCGCTTTCCGGAGGACCCGGCATTTCAGAAACGTGTGTTTTCCTGCCGCCCATGTAAAGCCCCCGGCTAAGATTAAAATCACAGTCAAACAGATAACCATTCCAGGAAACAGATACCAGTGTACGGCACATGAGTCCTTCAACTGCGCAGGGATTAAAAGCGGAGATCAACTTTTCGATATATGCGTTAAACGTATCTTTTTCGATTAGCCACTGTCGAAACCTGCCCAGGGGAACATTGGCTAAATTGAAAAGGTTGTTGAAAACAATTCCCCATTTTCTTTTCAGTACTTCACGAAATCTTTTTTCGGTTTCAGCCTGGGAAGGCGGTAAAAAGGCGCCGGTGGGATTGGATATCAGGTTCAGCTCCAGCCCGGATCCCTCATGACCGTACCCCAGTGCGTTCAGTTTTCCGAGAGCCTCGATGCCGGCCTGAAAAATTCCGTCACCGCGCTGTGAATTCGTCTGAGCGGCATTGAGCGACGGAAACGAAGCAATGATCACTGCACGGCTTGATTTTAACTGTTCCCGCAGCCGGTTCTTTTTTGGGTCGTTTAGAGCCGACAGGTTAGAGCGAAACATGAGCCGCGGGGCAAGCGGGGTCAGTCTTTCAACGATCGATTCGATGTGGGGATTCAATTCAGGCGCCCCACCGGTGATATCGATCGCCTCAAAAGAGCTTCTTTCTGCATATGCAACCACCGCGTCAATGGTTGCGGGTCGCATGATTTCCGTACGCCCCGGACCGGCACTCAGATGGCAGTGGCGACAAGCCTGATTGCAAATCAGCCCGAGATTGATCTGCAGCGTCCGGGTCTGTTCTCTCCTCAACGCTAAATCATGCTTTGCCAACGTCAGATTAAAAGGCTCTACGCTCAGCTGCATCTTTTCTAACCTTTTTTGTTACCGAATAACATAGATAGTTGAGGTGTCGGGGAGTTTCTATGAGTTTGCCCGTTGATGTGCGGATAATTCATGGAGCTCTCAGCTCAAAAAACTCCCCGACACCTCAGATAGTTCACATTGACAATTTATCGGCGACATTTCGCATCTGGATACCATGCACCAGAGAAGCGCCCCCGCGGATAGCCGTAACCACGTGAACGGCTTCGGTCATTTCCGCTGGATTGGATCCTTTCTCCAGGCAGGCCTGAGTGTAAGCATCGATACAGTACGGGCACTGAACCGTGTGCGCAACCGCCAGAGCGATCAGCGCTTTTTCTCTTTCAGTAAGCTCGCCTTCGGCAAATACCGCAGCATAATAGTCAAAAAACTTTTTAGCCAGCTCCGGCACCTCTTTTCCAATTTCTTCAAAACGAGGAAGATCCGCAGGGGTGTAGTAGGTTTCCATGACCCATTCCGCTCCTTTCTTTCGGCTTCAATTCAGATTGACGTTGCTCCCTGAATCACCATGCGATGTTTCAGGTTACACATTCCTCCGGACTGCAGGCCCGGCCTTTCAAGTGGAAGAAAAACTTGAGCGTCTTTTTAATCTTATCGGAAAATATCTTCGGAGAGAAAAATGTTCCCGCTATCTTTTTGTTAATCTCGCCGATCGTCGGGTAAGGATGCACTGCAGCGGCCAGGGTAGACAGTTTAACCTTGCCGTTGAGCACCGCCACCCATTCAGCAAGCAGATCGCCGGCATGGGGTCCCAGGATCTGAACGCCGATGGGATTCTCTTTTTCATCCAGCAGCATCTTGATCTTGCCGACCTGTTCACCTTCCGCCAGGCTTCTGTCGTTGTCCTTGAATTCCTCCACCCAGGTCGAATAATCGATGCCGGCTTTTTTGGCCATGGTTTCATTCATCCCGATACTGCCGAGCGGCGGATCGGTGTAGGTACACCAGGGCAAAAAAGTGTAGTCGGTTTTTCGCGGTAGACGAAATATGGCGTTGCTGATGACAATGCCGCCCTCATATCCTGCCGCATGGGTAAACTGAAACCCCCCGGCCACGTCGCCGGCGGCATATATGTGTTTTTGGCTTGTCCGCATGCGCCTGTCAACCTTAATTCCCCTTTGGTCATAGTCGACACCGCACTTTTCGAGCTCGAGGCCATCGACATTGGCGCCCCGGCCAATGGCCACCAGAAGTGTTTCGGCTTTCAAGCTGACGGTTTTGCCATCGGCCTTTTTGATAATAACTTCTTTTTCATTTCCAAGATCGTTGACCGCTTCAATTGCCGAATCCAAACGGAAGACGACGCCTTCAGATTCCATCACGTTCTTCACCGTATCGGCCATATCCCTGTCTTCTTTTCCAAGTATCTGGCCCGCCCGGTCAACGATGGTGACTCTTGTTCCAAATCGGTTAAAGGCCTGGCCCATCTCACTGCCGATGGGGCCGCCGCCGAGGATAATCATCGATGCCGGCAGGTGATCCAGGGAAAAAATTTCGCGATTGGTGATGTGCGGCGTGCTGTCCAGCCCCTGAATGGGAGGGGCAACCGCCGATGAACCGGTTGCAATAACCCAGTTTTTAGCGGTGTAACTCTTGCCGTTCAATCGGACGGTATGATCGTCGGAAAATGACGGATCGCCGAATTCAACCTTTGCGCCGAGCTTGCAGAATCGCTCTTCTGAATC
>DAOVBC010000277.1 GCA_030670715.1 Deltaproteobacteria bacterium
CGGGTCGGCTTTCTCGGTATCGGCAGTGGATTAAATTGTCTCATGCTGGGCATTGAATGGTGATGACATTGAAGAATGAAACCTGAAACCCTGAACCCTGTGAACCTTGAGCCTTGTTATGCCCCATCATAAACCCGTTAATATCTCAAAATTCCGCCATCTGTACCCGTTCGAATCTCATTACCTTAGTGTAAAGGGTATAAGATACCACTATCTGGATGAAGGCGAAGGGGAGCCGTTGATCATGATCCACGGCAATCCCACCTGGTCCTTCTATTATCGAGTCCTGGTCAAGGGCCTGTCGCGGCAATATCGTTCCATCGCACCGGATCATATCGGATGTGGCCTCTCGGACAAACCAGATGCAAATACCTATGATTATCGACTAAAAAGCCGGGTCGACGATCTGGAAATGCTAGTCGATCATTTAAAGTTTGAAAAAAAAATAACCCTTGTTCTGCATGACTGGGGCGGCATTATCGGCATGGCCCTGGCGGTGAGACGACCGGAGAGCATCGGACGCATAATCATTCTGAATACAGCCGCATTTTTTCCGCCTGCCGGTAAACGGCTTCCGCTGTGTCTGCGTGTAATTCGGGACATCACAGCGTTTTCGATTCCGGCTGTTCTCGGATTAAACCTGTTTGCACTGGGCGCCCTGTTTATGGCAGCTAAAAAACGCATGCCGGCCGCCGTAAAAGCCGGCCTCATAGCGCCCTACAACTGCTGGAACAACCGCATTGCCACCTTAAAGTTTGTACAGGATATTCCCGTCCATCCGCGAGATCCCAGCTATACTATGGTGAAGCAGGTGGACGAAAAACTGAAATCACTGACCGGTTTGCCGGTTCTTATCTGCTGGGGCGAGCAGGATTTTGTTTTTGATATGGACTATCTGGCCGAATGGCGGCGGCGCTTCCCGGAAGCCGAAGTTCACACTTTTTCCGATGCCGGCCACTATGTCCTCGAAGATGTGCCGGACAAGATCGTTCCGCTGGTGAATGAATTTCTACAGAAGCATCCGCTGGACTGATTCAGGTGCTCAGGGTATGGCTTTGATTCATGCCTGGAGGTGGATTGTGGAACCTGTGCAGATATTGACCTGCATTGGAGTACTGGAGTT
Organism: Deltaproteobacteria bacterium; assembly: GCA_030670715.1. Classification (GTDB taxonomy): domain Bacteria; phylum Desulfobacterota; class Desulfobacteria; order Desulfobacterales; family SG8-13; genus DAOVBC01. The sequence continues at coordinate 1,124 of DAOVBC010000277.1, forward strand.
TTGGAGTACTGGAGTAATGGGAAAGCGATAATTCGCTATTTTTTGCAGTGGAACGATAGGCCAAAAACGAAATAGCAACAACACTTCAAAGTCTTACACCAGGTATAATCGTATAGGGCTTAGGCCTCAGGGACACGACAGTGGGCTACTTACTGGAGCAAACCGTATGTCAGGCAATTGCCGCTTGACGCGTTTCAATACTCCATTACTCCAATACTCCTATGACTCCATAGTCTTAGCAGAATGAGTAAACTCGGAACGTTTTCAAACGACAAGGTTTTCCAAGCCGAGAAATCGCTAATGTCTTTAAATTGCAAACTAAATTGGAAATCCATCACCCGGATTACCGGTAAATTTCTGTCCGTCTGGTTTCTCGTGAGCCTGGTTCTTCTTGTGGAATGGGGTTGTGATCAACCGATTTTTAAAAATGATCTGGAAGCCATTCGTGCCAGGGGGATCATAAAAGTTATTACCCGCAATAACGGTACCTGTTATTACGAAGGTCCCCATGGCCTCGAGGGTTTTGAGTATGACCTGGCACAGGCTTTTGCAGATCACATCGGTGTGGAGATGGAACTGTTCGTGATCGACAGTGAGAAGGAGATGGTTACCGAACTTTTGCGTGGCGACGCGGATTTGATTGCCGCCAATTTTATCGTAGAAGATGACCTCCGGCAGCACCTGACCTATGGACCTGTGTATAGTGAAACCCAACAGCTGGTTGTCGGGCGGCGTGGCGGGCCTGCCCCCGTGGAGGTCGCCGATCTGATCGGGCAGCCGATCTGGGTTATGGCCGGCGCGTTTCATGAAAAACGGCTGAATGTCCTAAAAAAAGTTTATCCAGGGCTTTCCTGGCTGGCAATTTCAGATTATGAATCCGAAGAGCTTCTCGAGATGGTCTGGAAAGGGGTGATCCCTCTCACCATCGCCGATTCGAACACGGTTGCGATGAATCGCAGGTATTACCCTGAACTCGCCATTCATTTTGCGATCGACGAGGGGCAACAATTCGCCTGGGTGCTCAACCCCCGGAACCTCAAACTACGTGACGCTGTCGGTCAGTGGTTCGCCGAGCCCGCCACCAAATCCCTGCTGGAGCAGCTCAACCAGCACTATTACGGTCATCTTGAAAAATTTGACTATGTGGATATCACCACATTTCGTAACCGTCTGCGATATCGGCTGCCCAGGTATCGAAAATACTTCGAGACGGCGGCGGAAGAAACCAGTATGGACTGGACGCTGATCGCCGCTCAGGCATATCAGGAATCCCACTGGAATCCGAAGGCAAAAAGCTTTACGGGTGTCAGAGGGCTGATGATGCTCACCAGAAAAACAGCACGCGATATGGGGGTAAAAAACCGATTGGACCCTCAACAATCCATCTACGGCGGTACCCGTTACCTGGCAGGTTTGCACCGCAGAATTGAAGAGGCGGTTCCCGAGCCGGATCGCATGTTCATGGCACTGGCCGCATACAATGTCGGCTGGGGACATCTGGAGGACGCCCGGACGCTTGCCGCCAGGATCGGAAAGGACCCGAACAGCTGGTCCGGCGTGAGAGCCGCCTTTCCGCTGCTTCGCCTGAGAAAATATTACAAGAAATTACCCCACGGCTATGCCCGCGGAGCCGAACCGGTTCAGTATGTCGATCGCATCCGGACTTACCATAATATCCTGGCGCGACTGGAATAACCTTCGGTGCCATTCAATAATGGTAATCAAGGCCGCTATTTCTTCCGTTCCTGTTTATATTTGACAATTACTACGATTTATATGCATAATAGTCTTACCTGTATTCCATCTATGACGATCGGGGGCGATCCGGAAAAGCTACAAATGCACAGATGTTAGCACATCAAAAGGAAGGTGTTGTATGAAGCTCTTGCGTACTTTATTCGTTTTATGCCTTGCGGGCCTCATTTCGAGCTGTGTACCGTCAAAAGGATTGATCTATGGTACGAATTATGATTACGACATTGATGCCGACTTCTCGAAATTAAAGCACTATAACTGGCTGCCGCTTCCTGTGACGGCCAAGTTCGACCCTTTGAACGCAAAGCGGTTTAAAAATGACATTGACAAAAACCTGCAAATTAGGGGCTTGATTGAAACGCCGGACAACCCGGATTTCTTGATTAAGGGCCGGTTCACAATGGTAAAACGAATGGACACCACGAGCGTTGGAAGTGAGTATGGAATTTATAAAGAGGGTATACTGCTGCTGGTATTCCTTAATCCCGATACCCAAAAAACGATCTGGTGGGGAGAAACCCGGTTGAGAGTCAAACCTGAAATGACCCCGATAGAAAAGGACAACCTGGTTCGCGATTCGGTGTTAACCGTCCTCGAAAATTTCCCTCCTCCTTCATCAAATTAGGGTTTGGGGAAAAGACCGACAAAATCATTCACTGTGTTTTTACGGTAGCGCAGTATACATAGTTCCGGGCGGCTCCTGATGAGCCGCTCGTTTTTTTGGTGGAACCGTGACTAGAAGGATTTGATCCCCCGGCCCATATAGTGGTTGTCAAAAAAAACGTTCCGGTATTCTAACGTTTTTTTCTACAACCACTTATACCGCAATTCCGTATATCGGACCATAATTATGAAAAGCGGTATAAATGCATCATAAGCCAGGTTTGGAACCATGCATAGGCTATAATAATACATGAAC